>DATHRT010000030.1:0-5418 GCA_035464915.1 Candidatus Limnocylindria bacterium | reverse complement strand
CCGTATCCGACGCTCCCGTACGCGCCGCCGATCCCTCCCCCGACGGCGAGGAACGAGGCGAAGAGCGCGAGGAAGAGGAGCAGGGACAGGCGGACGTTCCGGGAGGCGGCCTCGTAGAAGGAGAGCATGGGGGCCGCGCGCGGGACGGGGCCGGCCGGCCTCGCGCCATCGCCTGACGTCTCATCTGCCAACCGGGAGATGCCGGGGGAAGCGAAGGGTTTCTGGCACAGGTTGCAGTACGCGGCGCCTGGGTGGTTGGCGGTTCCGCACGCCGAGCACGCCTTCTCTCGACGCGAAAGGGGGGACATTCCTGGTTTACCCGACGAAAAAACCAGGAGTGTCCCCCTCCATGGTCCTTACCGGAGGTCCGCCTTTGGCACGGCCCGGTTTTCCTCCCCGGCCTCGAAATATTCCGCCTGGGAGAAGTCGAACACCGAGGCGATGACGTTGGACGGTATGGACTGGATCTTGTTGTTGTACGTCATCACCGAGTCGTTGTAGAACTGGCGCGCGAAGGAGATCTTGTTCTCCGTTCCGGTCAGTTCTTCCTGGAGCGCGGCCACGTTCTGGTTCGCCTTGAGCTCCGGGTACTTTTCGACGACCGCGAAGAGGCTTTTCAGCGATTCCGTCAGGACGTTCTCGGCCTTCCCCTGCGCCGACGCGCCCTTTGCGGAGATGGCGGCGCCGCGGGCCTCGATGACCCGGGTGAGCGTCTCCTGTTCGTAGGCCATGTAGTCCTTGACGACCTCCACCAGGTTGGGAATGAGGTCGTACCGGCGCTTCAGCTGCACGTCGATCTGGTGCCAGGCGTTCCGGAACTGGTTGCGGAGCCTGACGAGGATGTTGTAGGTCAGCACGAACCAGCCGACGAGTCCGACCGCGAGGATCGCCGGAATCCAGCCCATTTTTCCCCTCCGGAACGGGGTTTTCCCCGCTTTTCTCCCGAACGCTATTTCCCGGTAAGTCTATCGGATGTAAGATGAATGTCAAACGAAAAGGGGGCGATCCCTCCTGCCGTACAAGGGTTTGCGGCCGGACTGCACGCAGGGAGCGTTCTTCCCCGCGAGGGCGACCCCCCGGGAGCCGGGAAGTTTTTTGAAAACCCATTCCGCCGACAGAAGGGGGCGGACGCGGCGCGGGGAACATCCTCCGCCCGGCCCCTCCGCGCCTGCCCGAATGCCGTTTCCGGAGCTTCTGGCCCCGGCGGGTTCGGTGGAGGCGTATTTCGCCGCCGTCTCCGCCGGGGCGGACGCGGTCTACCTCGGGCTCCAGAGGTTCAACGCGCGGGAACGCGCCGAGAATTTCACACTGGAAGATCTCTGCCGGATCCTGCCCCACGCGCGGGATTGCGGGGTCCGGGTCTACCTCGCCATGAACACCGTCCTTACCGAGGCGGACCTCCCAGAGGCGATATCGATGCTCCACCAGGTGGCCCCCCTCTCCCCTGACGCCCTCATCGTCCAGGATCTGGGGCTCATGCGTATCTTGCGGGACTTCTTTCCCACGATGAAATTTCACGTCAGCACGCAGGCGGGCTGCGCCTCCACCGCCGCCGCCGAGGCCTTCGCGGCATTGGGCGCCGACCGGGTAATCCTCGAGCGTCACCTGGAATTTGCCGAGGTGGCCAGGATCGTGTCGACCGCACGCGTCGGCGTCGAGATCTTCGTTCACGGAGCGATGTGCTACTCCTACTCGGGAAAGTGCTTCTTCTCCTCCTTCCTCGGGGGAAAGAGCGCGAACCGAGGGGCGTGCGTTCAGCCGTGCCGCCGTCTCTACGGGCACCCCGGCGGGGAGGAGGCGGTCTTTTCCACGCGCGACCTTTCCCTGATCGACCTGCTGCCGGAGCTGGTTCCGCTGGGGTTCGCCGCGTTCAAGATCGAGGGGCGGATGCGGAGCGCGGAGTACGTAAGCGGTGTCGTATCCGCCTACCGGCGGGCCCTCGACCGGATCCGCGAAGGCAGGAAGACGGAGGCTGTCGAGGAGGGAAGGGGACTTCTGGAGAAAGTGATCGGCCGCCGGGAGACACCCGGCCTCACGGGCGGCGCAGCTCCCGGGGAAGTCGTTGCCGGAGGAATGACGGGGAACGTGGGAGAGCTGTTGGGTGTGGTCCGGGAGGTCCGGGAGGGGTGGGCACACGTCGCAGCGGAGGCGCCCGTCGCGCAGGGAGACCGGCTTCGCGTGCAGTTTCAGAGCGACGGCTCCGGAAGGGGGTTTTCCGCGCGGTCGATGCGTGCGGACGGGGAGGGGCTCTACGTCCGGGTTCCGTTCGACGTCTCGCCGGGCGACCTTCTGTTCCGCGTCGGCGGGGGCGGGCGGGCGGAGATCACCCGTTTAGCCCGGCGGGAGCGGGAGGCATTGCCTCCCGGAGGGGTCCGTTTCCGGATCGCCGTGGGAGATGGCGTCCTGGCCGTCATGGCGTCGTACGGCAAGGCGCACGGAGAATTCTCCTTCCGCGTTTCCGGCACAGACGTGCGCGGGGAGGGAAAGGTTCCTCCGGACGCCGAGGCCCGCCTGCGCGCCGCGTACCGGTCCGACCTCCCGCTGGGGGAAATCCGGGTAGAGGGGAAAGGCGCAACCGTCCCGTGGCAAGACGTGACGGCCCTATTTCTTAAGGCCGCGAGGAAGTTCGACAGGGACTTCTACCTGTCGGGGAAGAACCTCCGTCTCTCCATTCTTCCCACTCTTCGTGTCGCGGGGAGCCGCCGGGAGGCGCAGCCGACCGTCTTTTTCGTGGGCTGCCGGGCCGAACAGCTCGGGGCTCTGCCGCGGATCCCGGAAATCGTTCCGGTGGTGGAGTTCACCCGGGCTCTCGCGCGGGACCCGGCTCCGGGCAACCGGGGGTTCCGGGAGAGCGCGTACTTCCGTCTTCCTCCCCCGATGCGGGAGTCCGACGCTCCTTTTCTCCGGAGGACCGTAAGGGAGGCGATCCTCAAGGGACACCGACGCTGGGTAGTCTCGGACGTTGGGCATTTCCGGCTTTTCGCCGGGTTCGTCCCGAGGAAGCAGGTGACGCTCGTCAGCGACCACTTTCTGTATGCCTTCAACACCGGTGCCCTCTCCGCCCTGTCGGGGCTGGGGGCCTCCCGGATGATCCTTCCGGTGGAGGCAAATCTTGCCACGCTCCGGGCGGTGGGAAAGTACCTGCATGACCTGGGGATCGCCATGGCGTACGGCGCCGTTCCCATGATGATCTCGCGCCTGGTCCCGTCGTCGGGCGTCGTGGGCGAAGTGGCAAGTCCCCGGGACGAGCGTTTCCGCATCGATGTCGATGAGCGGGGGTCCTCCGTCCGGGCCGCCCCGCCGTTTTCCGCATCGGGGTCTCTCCACGAGATCCGTACCGCGGGCATCCGCGACTTCTTCGCAGACCTGCGGGATGTGCCCGACGGGGAAATCGAGGGGGTGTTGTCGGCGTTGTTTGCCGACCGCCCGATCCCCGGCACCTCGCCTTTCAACCTGTTCCGGGGGAATTTCTAGTATGGCCCACGCGGACAAGATCCGGAACATCGGGATCATCGCGCACATCGACGCGGGGAAGACGACCCTCACCGAGAGGATCCTCTTCTACGCGGGAGTAAGCCATAGGATGGGGGAGGTCCACGACGGCGACTCCCAGATGGACTATCTCCCCCAGGAGCGCGAGCGCGGGATCACGATCACCGCGGCCGTCACCCAGTTCCCGTGGCTGGGCGCGGAGGTTCACCTGATCGACACGCCCGGGCACGTCGATTTCACCATTGAGGTGGAGAGGTCGCTCCGGGTGCTCGACGGGGCGGTCGTCGTCTTCTGCGGAGTCGGCGGGGTGGAACCGCAGTCCGAGGTCGTATGGCGACAGGCGGACAGGCACCGGATCCCCCGCCTGGCGTTCATCAACAAGCTCGACCGTCCGGGAGCCGATTACGAACGGGTCATCGCGGAGATGGAGAAGAAGCTTTCCGCCCGGGGCGTTCCCGTCACCGCGCCGCTCTACGCGGACGGGGATTACTGCGCCGTGGCGGATCTCGTGGCGATGGAGAAGCTTACGTTCTCGGCGACGGACCAGGGGGCGGGCGTTTCGCGGTCTTCGCTCTCGCCGAAGGAGGCCGAACAGGTCGCGGCGCATCGCGAGGCGCTTCTCGAAGCGGCCGCCGACGCCGACGACGGCGTCGCGGAGAACTATCTCTCCGGTGAGGAGATTCCCCCCGAGGCGATCCGGCGGGGGATCCGCAAGGGGACGGTAGCCGCCCGGTTCTTCCCGGTATTTGCCGGCGCGGCGCTTCGCAACAAGGGGGTCCAGCCGGTGATGGACGGGATCGTGCACTTTCTTCCCTCCCCCGCGGAGGTTCCCCCTGCCACGGGGGACGACCCGAGGACGGGAGTGCCGGTTACCCGCGCGCCCGTAATCGACGCACCGTTCGCAGCCCTTGTGTTCAAGGTGATGATCGAGGAGGGCAGGAGGACGGTCTACCTGCGCGTGTATTCGGGGAAGCTCTCCGAGGGGGATGTCCTGGGGAACGCTTCCACCGGGGAGACGGAGAAAGTGGCCCGGCTCTTCCGGATCCACGCGGGGAAGAAGGGAAGGATACGGGAGGCCGTGGCGGGGGACATCGTGGCGATCCGGGGGATCAGGAACGCACGGACGGGGGACACCCTCTGCGATCCGGCGGCCCCCATCCTCCTCGAATCGATCGAGATCCGGAAGCCGGTGGTGTCGGTCGTGGTGGAGCCGAAGACTCTCCGCGACATGGACCGTCTCCGTGACATGCTCGCGAAGATGGTGGAGGAGGACCCGACGCTTTCGATGAAGGAGGACGCGGATACCGGCCAGATCATCTTGTCCGGAATGGGGGAACTGCACCTCGAGATCCTGGTGGATCGCCTGGGACGGGACTTCGGGCTCTCCGTCCGGACCGGGATGCCGCAGGTCGTCTACCGGGAGACGATCAGCGAGCCGGGCACGGCGGAGACCGTGTTCGAGCGCGAGATCGCGGAGCGCCTCGTGACCGTGAAGATCGCCATGGAGGTCCGCCCCGGCCGGCGGGGCTCCGGCGTGAAGGTCTCCGACCGTCTCCGGATGCTCGAGCTTCCCCAGGAGATCGTGGACGGGGTGGAGACCGGCATCCGGGAAGGGGCGTTCACCGGCGTCCTCGGGTATCCCGTGGACGACGTGGAGGCGGAGGTGACGCACGTGGAGTTTCTCACCGGGACGGCCACGCCGCTTGCGGCGAAGGTGGCTGCGGTGAAGACGTTCCTCTCCGCCTACGAGAACGGGAACCCGTACCTTCTGGAGCCGGTGATGGGGGTGGAGATCGCGGTGCCCGAGGAGTTCCTGGGAGGCGTGATCGGGGACGTCAACGCCCGCCGGGGGAGGGTCGTCTCGGTCGACCGCCGCGGGGAAATAAGCCACCTCTCCGCCCTGGTCCCGCTGAAGGAGATGTTCGG
>DATHRT010000029.1:0-7602 GCA_035464915.1 Candidatus Limnocylindria bacterium | reverse complement strand
TCGCTGACGGAACAGCGTCCCGGCACCCCGCAGGCCCCTCGGCAACCCGCCACGATCAAGGGGGTCATCTCCGCGGAGCTCGAGGGGGGGGTGAAGATCACGGCGGACAAGGCCACCAACTCCCTCATCATCATCGCCTCGCTCAACGACTACCAGACGCTCGTCGACGTCATCCGGAAGCTGGACATCCGCCGCCGGCAGGTCTACGTGGAAGCCCTCGTGATGGAGATCCAACTGGACAAGGCGCGCGACCTGGGCGTGGAGTTCCGGGGCGCCGCCGAAACCCGAAACGACGGCGCCGTTCTCGGCGGGTCGAACTTCGACTTCGCGGGGAACCTCAATGAACTGCTCGTCTCCCTGGCCACCGGGAACCCTCTCCTGTTTTCCGGCACCGGGTTCATCGCGGCGGGAATCGCGGGGAACGTCGTTCTTCCCGACGGCACGGAGATCCCCGCCATCACAGCGGTTCTGCGGGCGGCGCAGACCCGGGACAATGTCAACGTCCTTTCCTCGCCGCACCTACTGACCATGGACAACAAGGAAGCGGAGATCATCATCGCCGAAAACGTCCCGTTCATCACCAGCCAGTCGCGCGACACGACGAACCTCGCCAACGTCATCAACACGGTCGAGCGGAAGGACGTCGGGATCATTCTGCGGATCACGCCGAGAATCAACGAGAGCGATTTCGTCAGTCTGGAGATCTACCAGGAGTCGTCCGCCGTCAAGGGGGACAGCCTGCTGGCGACCTCCACCGTCGGCCCCACGACGACGAAACGATCCGCCAAGACCAGCGTTCTCGTGAAGAACGGGCAGACGGTCGTCCTGGGGGGAATGATGCAGGAGACCGCCAACAACATCGAACGGAAGATCCCCCTCCTGGGGGACATTCCCCTTCTGGGCAACCTATTCAAGTTCTCCTCGGTCACTCGGAAGAAGACGAACATGCTCATCTTCCTTACCCCGCACGTCATCAAGACCCCCGAGGAGATGGGGCAGAGGACAACCGAACACAAGAGGAAAATGAACGATTTCATCGAGCAGCACAGGGGGGAGATCGAGAAGATCCTTCCCGACCGCAATCCGATGGAGGGGAAGTGAGCCAGGAAGCGAAAAAGGAATCTCCGCGGGACCTGGCATCGCTTATCCCCGAAGCCGACCTGCTCGGGAGAATCCCGATCGGATACGCCAGGAAGCATCTTCTCCTGCCCTGCCGGGATGCCGACGGAACCCTCGTCATCCTCTCCGGCAGGCCCGACTCCACCCACGCCCTGGACGAGATCCGCTTTCTGGCCGGTCCCGCCGCCGTCCTGCCCGCCCCGGAAGAAATCATCCTGGGGAAGATCGACACGGCGTACGAGCGGCAACATGCCCCCGAGAGGGAGATCGTGGAGGGGCTTTCCGGAGAGTGGGACCTCGACGTCGAGGCGGCCATCGAAGAGACCCGCGACCTCCTCGAGTCTCCCGACGAGGGCCCGGTGATCAAATTCGTCCACTCCCTGATCTTCCGCGCGATCCGGGAGCGTTCCAGCGACATCCACGTCGAGCCGTTCGAGAAGGAACTCGTCGTCCGGAATCGCATCGACGGAATCCTGTACCCCATGGTCAGCCCGCCGCGGAAGTGGCACGCCCCCGTCGTGTCGCGCATCAAGGTCATGGCGAACCTGGACATCGGCGAGAGGAGGATGCCGCAGGACGGCAGGATCCGGATCCGCCTCGGAGGGAAGGAAATCGACATCCGCGTGTCGGTTGTGCCCACGGCGTTCGGGGAGAGGGCGGTCCTCCGGATTCTCGACCGGTCGAATCTCCTTCTGGGGCTCGAGGACATCGGACTGGCCCCCAATGAACTGGCTGCCGTACAGCGCCTCCTGGGAAGATCCAACGGGATCCTGCTCGTCACCGGACCGACCGGCTCCGGGAAGACCACGACCCTCTACGGGGCACTGCGAAGGCTCGACTCGGGAACGAAGAACATCATCACTATCGAGGACCCGGTGGAATACCAGGTCCAGGGGATCGGGCAGATCCAGGTCAACCCGAAGATCCACCTTACGTTCGCCGGGGGCCTGCGGTCGATCCTGCGGCAGGACCCCGACATCATCATGGTGGGAGAGATCCGGGATTCCGAAACAGCGGAGATCGCGATCCAGGCGTCGCTGACGGGTCACCTCGTATTGTCCACCCTCCACACGAACGACTCCGCCAGCGCGGTGACGCGGCTGGTGGACATGGGGATCGAGCCCTTCCTGGTCGCCTCCTCCCTTTCGGCGGTCATCGCCCAGCGTCTCGTGCGCAAGCTCTGCCCGAACTGCCGGATCCCGTACGCCCCGTCGCCTGCGCAGTGGAGGGAGATGGGGCTCGCCGGGAATCCCTCCGGGCAATTCTTCCGCGCGGGCGGATGTTCCTCCTGCATGAACACCGGCTACCGCGGGCGGGTGGGAATATTCGAGATCCTGATCGTGGACGAGCGTCTCCGCGCACTCATCCTGGAGCGGGCGGATTCGGAGGGGATCAAGAAACTCGCCGTCTCGCGGGGGATGCGAACGATCCTCTCGGCGGGAGCGGAAAAGGTCCGCGCCGGCATCACCTCCGCGGAAGAGGTGTTGCGCGTCACCCAGGAAGAGTAAGGGGTCCGCGTGCCCACATTCCGGTACACGGGGGTCTCCCGGGAAGGCATCGAGAAAAAGGGGGTCGTCGACGCAGAGAATCTTTCCGCCGCGCGTCTGAAGCTGCGCACCGATGGGACGTATCCCATCGCGCTTACGGAGGAGATTGGCAGAGGCAGGCTTTTTCCCTCCCTCTCCCTGCTCGGCCGGAAGGAGTTCCTCCCCCTTCTCACCCGCCAGCTTGCCACCCTCGTCGGGGCGGGCGTTCCGGTGGTGTCCGCGCTACAGTCGCTCTCTGCGCAGGTGGACGATCCCGAAAGCCGCCGGGTGCTCGTCGAGATCCAGGAGGGCGTCCGCAGCGGCATGTCGCTTGCCCGTGCCGTCGAGTCCCAGCCCGGGACGTTTCCCGAACTCTACGCAAGCATGGTGCGCGCGGGCGAGGAGAGCGGTACGCTGCCCCTTTCGCTGTCCCGGCTGGCCGACCACCTCGAGGAGCAGGCCCGCACGGTAAACCGGGTCCGGTCGGCCCTGACGTATCCTCTCCTCATGGCGTCCGTGGCGGGGCTGGTGGTCGTCTTCCTCCTGTCCTTCGTCGTGCCGAAGATCGTCGGCGTGTTTTCCCACCTGGGGCAGGCCCTTCCCCTTCCCACCCGCATGCTGATCGCGGTGTCCGGCCTCTTCGCCGCCGGATGGTGGGTGCTTCTCCTGCTGCTCGCGGGCCTGGTGCTGGCGGGCAGGCGGTACCTTGCCACCGACAAGGGGAAGCGTACCCGCGACGCCTTCCTCCTTCGCCTGCCGATCCTGGGGAGGATCGTCCATCTTTCCGCCCTCTCGCGCTTCGCCCGCACACTGTCCACCATGGCGGCGGGCGGGATTCCCATCGATCGGGCGCTGCGTATCGTCGCCCCCGTCGTGGGGAACGCCGTGATCGCGGAGCGGATCGAGGCGGCGGCGGCCCGCGTCGTGGAGGGATCCTCCCTGTCCGAGGCGCTGCGCCAGCACGCGGAGATTCCTCCTACGCTCGTCCAGATGGTGGCCGTCGGGGAGGAGAGCGGAAAGCTCGATTACCTGCTCGAGAAGATGGGGGAGGCCATCGACGGGGAAGTGGAGGCGCGGCTGTCGCGCGCGCTCTCTCTGATGGAACCGGTTATTATACTGATCATGGGAACGGTCGTCGCCTACATCGTCATCTCGATCCTGCTGCCGCTGCTCGAGATCTCGACAATCGTCCGCTGAGGAGGCAAGTCATGGAGAGAATACCGAACGGGAGGGACCGGCTGCGGGGGCGGGCGGGGTTCACCCTCCTGGAGATCATGGTCGTCATCGTCATTCTGGGGCTCCTCGCCGCCCTCGTGGTCCCGAAGCTGATCGGAAGGACGGAGGAGGCGAAGCGGACCCAGACCCGGATCCAGATCAAGAACCTCGAGCAGGCCCTGCAGCTCTTCAAGCTCGACAACGGGTTCTACCCCGGCACCGAACAGGGGATCGAGGCTCTCGTGCGCGCCCCGGAAATCGGCAGGGTACCGAAGAACTACCGGAAGGGGGGGTACCTCGATCGGGTACCGAAGGACCCCTGGGGGAACGTTTACGTCTACGTCTCCCCCGGCACGCAAGGAGATTACGACATATCCTCCTACGGGGCGGACGGTGTTCCCGGCGGGGAAGGCGAGGATGCGGACATCAACTCCTGGGACGCCGAGTAGCGCCGGCTTCACGCTTATAGAGCTGTCGGTCGTACTCTTCGTGCTGGGGCTCATGCTCTGGCTCGTCGTCCCCCGTCTCGCCACGGTCACGGGCCCCGACCGCAACACGGTGTTCCGCGAGATCGCCGCAGGCTCCGAAGCGGCCTTCGACACGGCGCTCTTCGAGAAGCAGGAGGTGCGGTTGGTCATCGACCCGGCCGCCGGAACCTACCAGTTTCAGGTAGCGGGCAAGAGCGGGGCGCCGAAGCCGCCCCGAAGCATGGCGGAAGGATTGTCGATCACCGGGATCCGGGTCGACGGGGAGGACCGCCCTCCCGACCTCGTCACCGAGATACGGTACCTCCCTGGAGGGAAGGTTCCCGCCTTCCGGATCTTCTTCCGCGAAGCCGGCGAAGGCGCGGCCCCTCCCGAGTGGACCCTCCGAGTCAACCCCCATGACGGTTCGGTGGACGTCCTCGAGGGGAACGTCCCGGTCGATGCGTAAGAGAAACGCCTCCGCGAAAGGCTTCACCCTCCTCGAGGTCCTCGTGTCTCTGGCGATTCTGTCCGCTACCCTCATCACGGCCTACCAGGTCACCTCGGGCGCTCTTGCCGCCGAGCAGAGGGCGGGGGCGTGGACCACGGCCATCCTCCTGGGCGAGGAGAAGCTCCAGGAGGTCACCGAAACGTTCCCGGAGGTCCAGGAGACGAACGGAACGTTCCCCGACCCCCACACGGAGTATGCCTGGAGGCTGATCGTCAAGCAGGCCCTTCACCCCGACGCCCGGGAAGTGTACCTGACGGTGTCGTGGGAGACCGGCGGCGACGGGGAGACGATCATGCTTTCGGGACTTTCGGTGCGATGAGCATGACGGCCGGCAGACGCGGGTTCACCCTGCTGGAAGTCCTCCTGACGCTGGCGATCTTTTCCGTGATCGTCGTGCTGCTCCTTTCCTCCTTCCAGGGGACCAATCGCGCCCGGGAGATTCTCTCGGACCGGTCCCGGGACTACCGGCAGCTGCGGATGAGCATCGACCGGATCGGGACAGAGCTCGCCGGGGCGTTCTCTTCCGACGGGATCGAGGCAACGGCGCTTACCTGCCACGAGGACACCTTTTCCGGGAAACCCGCCGCCACCCTGGTCTTCACCGCCTTCGTGCTTCCGCAGTCGGCCGGCCCGCGCCCCTCGGGCGACATCGTGAAACTCAAATACTTCCCGAAACTGAGCCGGGACGGCAGGTTTCTCGAATTGTACCGGGAAGAGTCCTCCCTCCCCTTGATCGAGAACCGGATCCCCACGCAGGAGGTCCGGATGGCGGATCGCCTGCTGGGTTTTCGGGTGGAGAGCTTCGACGGGAATGCGTGGTCAAAAGAATGGCCCGCAGGCGGCCGGAAGAAGAGCGCTCTCCCCGTCAAGGTGGCGTTTATCCTTACGTCCTCGTCCGGGGAGGAGTACCGCCGGGTCGTATCGCTCCACCTTGCGGGTGAGGAGGCGCAAGTTCCGTATTCGGGAAAACGCAAGGGGGCGGGGTCGTGAGGGCGCTGCAGAGGGGTGACAAAGGGGTGGCCCTCCTCATCACGCTCATGATTCTCGTGCTGATCGTGACCATGGTGTGGGAAGTCTTCCGGCTCGGCGCGCGGGCCGCGCAGACGGGGGCTTACTCCCGCGACTCCATCCGGGCAGCCATCGTGGCGGAAGGGGGCATCAACGCAACCCGGATCGCCTTGCGGGAAGACGCGGATGACAACCAATACGACACGCTCGACGAGATCTGGTCGAGACCGGTGCCCCCCATCGACCTGGGCGAAGGAACGATCGGCATCGTCGTGGAGGACGAGGAACGGAAGATCAACATCAACCGCCTCGTGCTGCCTAATGGGAACGCCGCCGACGACCAGAAGCTCGCCGTATTCCGGAGGCTTCTCGAGATCCTCGAGATCGACCCGTTGCTTGCCGATGCCGTCGTCGACTGGATCGACAACGACGACACGCCCCGCGTGGGAAGCGCGGAGAGCGCCTTCTACCTTTCCCGGCCGTTTCCCTACCAGGCGAAGAACGACTTCCTGGACACCGTCGACGAACTTCGTCTTATCCGGGGCGTTACCCCGGAGGTCTTCGAGAAACTGAGACCGTTCGTCACCGTCTACTCCTCGGGAAAAGTCAACCTCAACACGGCCCCGAAGCAGGTCATCATGGCCCTTTCCGCCGGCCGGGATGCGGCGGACGCCGGGGAGATCACGGAAGCGGGTGCCGACGAGATCATCGAGTACCGGAAGGAGAAGCCCTTCCAGAAGATCGAGGAGATCCGGAACGTGAGCCCGTTTCTTTCCGACCTCTACCAGAAGACCCGATTCCGGGACCTCCTGGAGGTCAGAGGGACCGCGTTCCATGTCCGGTCCGCCGGGGAGGTCGCCGGCACGGTCCGGACGATCGACGCCGTCGGCATCCGGACCGGAAAAACTATACATTGGCGGTACTGGAGGGTAGAATGATCCACCGAATTCGACGAGTTACGGGGTGACCATGAGACGTTTCCTGACGGCGACCTGCCTGACGTTGCTGGCCGTCGCGATGGCGGGGGCCGCAGCCGCGGAAAAAACCGTGGCCGTGAACGATCCCGCCATTCCCGGCGTCTTCGACCAGCCCTCCGTGGCGGTATCCGGATCCGTCGCCCACGTTGCCTACATCGGGGCGGACAGCACGGCCGGTCCCTTCCGCCTGTTCTACGCGGCGATCAACGGAAGTTCCGATTTCACCAATCTGTCCCTCTCCCGGACCACGGCCGGCTTCCTGGTGACTCCGCCCACCCCTGTCGACAACACGGCTCCGGGAAACGACGCCTACGTGGACGCGCGGCACCCCCGGATCGCCATCCGGTCCGCCACCGAAGCGGTTATCCTGTTCCAGGCCAAGGCGGCCGCCTCTGCAGACCCCGCCTATGCCCTGTATCTGGCACGGCTCACGCTGGAAAACGGCGCGGTGGTGAACCAGTCCGTGCGAATCGTGACGGGACTCAGCGGATTCACCGAGGATGTCTCGTTCGCTCTTGTCACCTCGGACGGCACCGCGCGGGTCGCCTACGCGGGCAGGCCGGGGATCTCGGGCGATTTCAACGTGTACTACGCGAGAGTCTCCCTGGAGACCGCCGCCGTGACGGGTTCCCCCGGAACGCCTCTTCTCCTTTCCGCCGTCGCGGGCAGTTCCGGCTCCCGCCCGCTTCCCAGCCTGCGACTCGACAGCTCGACCCGGGCCCACGTCGCCTGGGCCGCAAACGGCGACTCCGCAACCGCAAACGGGGTCTATTACGCGCTGG
>DATHRT010000028.1:0-16247 GCA_035464915.1 Candidatus Limnocylindria bacterium | reverse complement strand
CTGCCATCTCCGTGAAGGTTTCCCCTGTCCGGTTGCGCCGGTAGCAGCTGGTGCAGAGGGAGGGAAGATATCCGCGCCCAAGAATCATCCGGACGATCTCCTCGACCGTCCGCGTGTCGTCCAGCACGAACTGCTCCGCGTCGGTGCGGCGCACCCCCTCCTCGTACCCGCCCGGATCGGTCTTCGACCCCGCGCTGATCTGCGACGCCCCGATGTCGAGGACCCTGTCGCGCAACGCCGCCGGCTCCCGCGTGGTCACGACGATGCCCGCCGTGGGGACGGAGAGCCGGTAGACGATCACGGTTTTCTCGAATTCGAGATCGGAGACCGGCTGTGGCGCTTCGAAAAGCGGCGACCCGAAAGCCTTCTTGAACCGGGGTGCGGAAATCGTGTGCGGGAACGTTCCGTAGGCCTCCCGAAGGGATTCCGCGTGCCGGATGACCGACAGTACCTCGAACCGGTAGTCGTAGAGACCCAGGAGGGCGCCGATCCCCACGTCCTCGAATCCCGCCCGCATCGCCCTGTCCATGCACGTGAGACGCCAGGCGTAGTCCGATTTCGGGCCAGAGGGGTGCATCGCCTTGTATGTCGCCGGGTGGTAGGTTTCCTGGAAAACCTGGTACACCCCGGCGCCTGCCTCCTTGAGGAGCCGCAACTCCTCCTCGGTCATCGGGGCGGCGTTGACGTGCAGGATGCGCATCCCCGTCCCGCGGTAGATTGCCCGCAGGACCTCCGCGAGGTAGCCCGCATCGGTCTTCCCCGGGGTTTCTCCGCTGACCAGCAGGAGACGATGAAACCCCCTCCTTTCCAGGAACCGGGCCTCGCGGACCGCATGCTCGGGGGAGAGGGTGATTCTGTCGGCTTCCCGGTTGTCCTTGCGGAAACCGCAGTAGAGGCAGTTGTTGCCGCACTCGTTCGAGAGGTAGAGCGGGGCGAACAGCACGACCCGCCGCCCGAAGACTTCCTCGCGGACGGCTCTTGCCATCCCCGCCGCCGTTTCCCAGACCATCGGGTCCGGGGTGGCAAGCAGACGGGCGGCTTCCGGGAGGGAGAGTTTGCGTCTCGGGGAAAGGGACGTGAGCAGGGAAAATGCCTCGCGTCGGCGGAAAGGCGCGGCATCGGCGAGAAGCCGGGAGATCTCCTCGGGGGAGACGGGAAGGAGGTTGCTGCGAACGGGCATGTTCTGCGGTAGCATCGTGGTAGTTCCCCCTGGGAAAAAAAAACCGCACCCCAAAAAGGCACGGTTCGAAGAGCACCACGCTCCCTGCGCCGGTATTATCCGGATCAGGTTCGACGGGTTGCCCGCAATGAGCGCGGACTCTCAGCGAAGAGCACCCCTGGCGGCTACACTGTCATGATATCTTTCCCCCGGTTTTATTGTCAAGCGCGCGGCCGGAGGACCGGCGGCGAGGCCTGCCTGTCTTTACTTGACTGGGGGGTTCAAGTAGACTTTCCGGAAAGATCGCACCCATTCCGGTCGTGCAAAGGAGTGCCCGCTTGGCAAGACCCACCGTAGCGGAAATCCACCTCTCTGCGCTTCGCCACAATATCAGGACGATCCGCTCCCTCCTTCCCGCCTCGACGTCGATCTTCGCGGTGGTTAAGGCGAATGCCTACGGGCACGGGGCGGTCCCTGTCGCCAAAACACTTCGCGAAGAAGGGGCGAGCATGTTCGGCGTGGCCACGGTGGAGGAGGGGGCCGAGTTGCGCCAGGCCGGGATTCGCGAGCCGATTGTCGTGCTGGGAGGGGTGGACGAGATCCAGGCCGAGGAAGCCCTAGCACTAGGTCTCTCCGCCGCCCTGTTCGACCGTGGGCAGATGTCCTATCTCACGCGGGTGGCCGAAAAAAGAGGAACGCCCTGTCCGGTCCACATCAAGATCGACACGGGGATGGGGCGCCTCGGGCTTGTTCGCAATGCGACGAAGGCGGTGATCGAGGCGATCGGGTCCGGGAAAGGCCTGCGTGTCGAGGGGGTCATGACCCACCTCTCCTCGGCTGACGGACTCACCGAGGCAGACAGGGAGTACACCCGGATGCAGCTCAAGGCGTTCGGTGAACAGGTCCCTCTGGTTCGGAAAGCGTTCGGCGATGCTGTCAAGGCCCATGCACTGAACAGCGCGGGGGTCATATTGTACCGGGATCACGTCTTCGACATGGTACGCCCGGGCATCTCTCTCTATGGATCCCTGCCGGCGGAAGGGGTAGGGGCCGATCTGGGCTTGCGGCCGGTCATGCGGCTGGTCACCAGGATCGTATCGCTCAAGGAGCTTCCCGACGGACACCCGGTGAGCTACGGGCGGCAATTTCACTGTTCGGGGAAGCGGCAGATCGCAGCGGTCCCGCTGGGATACGCAGACGGCTACCGTCGCACCTTCTCCAACGCCGCCTCGATGTGGGTGAACGGGCACAAGGTGCCGGTGGCCGGGAGGGTCTGCATGGACCACACGATGCTGGACGTCACCGGTGTCCCCGGGGTGTCGATCGGGACGGACGTCATCGTGATGGGGGAGGGGGGGGAATCCCCGGACGAGCTCGCCCGCATTTCAGGCACTATTCCCTACGAAATCCTCACGCAGGTCGGGAAACGCGTCCCGAGGCGTGTCATTGGCTGAAACCCCGAAAAGAAACGGCCTCGTCGTCATCCTGAATACCTTCGGAACACGTGTGTTTCGGGGGATCGAGGATCTGGGGAACCTCTTCGTCCTCTTCCTTCAGTGCATCACCTGGTTGTTTCGGCCCCCTTCGGAATTCCGGAGCATCGTAAAACAGATGGAGGAGGTGGGGATCAACTCCCTGCCTGTGGTGCTGGTCACGGCGACGTTCACGGGGATGGTGATCTCCCTCCAGAGCTGGTCGGGTTTCCAGCGTTTCCAGGCGACGAGCTTCGTCGGTTCGGTGGTGGCGCTCTCCATCACGAGGGAGCTGGGTCCCGTGTTCGCCGGACTCATGGTCTCGGGGCGGGTGGGTGCCTCCATGGCGGCCGAGCTCGGGACGATGAAGGTCACGGAGCAGATCGATGCGCTGGTGACGCTGGCCACGAACCCGATCAAGTACCTCGTTGTTCCGCGGGTCGTGGCCTCCACGCTCGTCCTTCCGGTGCTGGTCGTCTTCGCGGACCTGGTCGGCATCCTGGGAGGGTACTTCGTGTCCGTATACCTGCTCGGCGCCAACCCCTATGTATACACCGACAAGACGTACCAATATCTCCAGTTCCGGGATATCTACACGGGGCTGGTCAAGGCGGCGGTCTTCGGGTTTCTCATCGCGCTCATCTCCTGTTATAACGGTTTCATCGCCAAAGGAGGCGCCGAAGGGGTGGGGCGCGCAACGACGAGGGCGGTCGTGGCCTCGTCCATGACGGTGCTCGTGTCGGATTACTTCATGACGTCGTACATGTTCTGAAAGGGAGGAGTAGAGGGAATTTCCGAGGGGAGCGAGGGAGCGCCTAGGCTGTCATGATCGAGATCCGGGATCTGCAAAAACGGTTCGGAGAGAAGGTCGTCCTCGACGGGCTGGATCTGACCGTCCCACGGGGGGAGAACACCGTGGTCATCGGGGGGAGCGGGACGGGGAAGTCGGTGCTCATCAAGTGCGTGGTGGGGCTTCTGCGCGCGGACGCGGGGGAGATCCTGATCGACGGCGAGGATGTCACGAAAATGGATGAGCGGGAGCTCGTGCGCGTCCGGCGGAAGATCGGCATGCTGTTCCAGGGGGCCGCCCTCTTCGACTCGATGAACGTCGGGGAAAACGTCGCGTTCGTCCTCCGGAGACTCCACCTCTTCCCGGAACGCCTTATCCGCGATGTGGTCGAGGAAAAGCTCACCATGGTAGGGCTGCGGGACATCCAGCACCTGATGCCGGCGGAGCTTTCCGGGGGGATGAAGAAGCGGGTCGGGCTGGCCAGGGCGATCGCAGCGGAGCCCGAGATCCTGTTGTACGACGAGCCGACCACGGGGCTTGACCCGATCATGGCGGATGTGATCAACGATCTCGTCATCTCCCTGCGGGAGTCGCTCGGGGTGACATCGATCTCCATCACGCACGACATGGCTTCGGCCTACAAGATCGCGGACAAGATAGCCATGTTGTATAAGGGGAAGATCATCGAAGTGGGGACGCCGGAGGAGATCCGGAACACGCAAAACCCCGTCGTCTCCCAGTTCGTCGAGGGGAGGGCGGAGGGACCGATCACCGCGGAGCATGAGGACTTCATCCGCTTTGTCCGCCGCTCGGGTGAAAGCGGGATGCAGGGAGGCCATTGATGTCGAAAGAGGCGAAGGTGGGGATCTTCGTTCTGCTGGGGATCGTAATCCTCACCTTTTTCACGTTCCGCGTCAGCAAGATGGGGGGCATCGGGGTAAAGGGATACCAACTGACCGTCGACTTCGAGACGGCGGCCGGACTCGAGCCGAAGGCGAACGTGAAGATGGCAGGCGTCCCGATCGGGAAGGTGGAGGAGATCAAGCTGGTGGGAAACAACGCCCGCCTGGTGCTCCGGATACAGGAAGGGGTGAAAATCCCGATCGACTCGGTGGTCTCCATCCAGACCCAGGGGTTGCTCGGCGAGAAGTATGTGGAGATACTGCCGGGGGAAGAAACCAACCGGATGCTGCCCCCCGGGGGGCGGGTGGCGAACACCATTCCTCCCGCCAACCTCGACGAGATCATCCGCAAGGTGTCGATGATCTCGGAGGATCTGAAGAACTTTACCCATTCCCTTGCCCAGACGCTGGGCACGGAGGAAGGGCAGAAGGCGCTCGCCGACATCATCCGAAACACCCGGGAGACGACCGAGGTTCTCCGGACGGTAATTACGGGGAACGAGGAGCGGCTCAACCGGATCCTGGCAAGTGTCGACACCCTGTCCACGGACCTGAAGGATATTTCCTCCGCCAACAAGGAGGACCTCCGGGTGACGATTGCGAACCTGCGCTCCTTTTCCGAAACGCTGAAGACCGAGGCGCCCGGGCTGGCCCGCAAACTCCAGGAGATGAGCGAGCGGGTGAGCGGAGTGGTCGGGGAGAACCGGGAGAACATCCGGGTGAGCATGGAGAACCTCAAAAGCGCTTCCGCGAAGCTCGACAACACCCTTGATTCGGCGGGCAAGGTGATGGCCCGGATAGAGCGCGGGGAGGGAACGCTCGGCAAGCTGGTGTCCGACAACACGACCGTCACGACGCTCAACGATACGCTGGACGGGATCAACCGCTTTGTCCGCAGAGCGGACCAGCTCAAGACCTTCCTGGACTACAGTCTCGAGTACCAGGTCGAGCCGTCGGAGTACAAGCATTACGCGAACCTCCGCCTCCAGCCCTCGGCCGACAAGTATTACCTCATCGGGATCGTCGACGACCCGAGGGGGAAGTTCGATTCCAGCGAAACCACGACCACGACCACGCCCGGCGGGACGGTGCGGACGCAGCAGGAGTCGTACTCCAACGACCTGCTATTCAGCGCGCTGGTGGCGAAGCGGTTCTCGAAAGTAACGATACGGGGGGGCGTCCTGGAGTCCACGGGGGGGTTGGGGCTCGATTACCACCTGATGAAGGACCGGTTGAGCATCGGCGTGGACGCTTTCGAC
Source organism: Candidatus Limnocylindria bacterium (assembly GCA_035464915.1). Classification (GTDB taxonomy): domain Bacteria; phylum Desulfobacterota; class Deferrimicrobia; order Deferrimicrobiales; family Deferrimicrobiaceae; genus CSP1-8. The sequence continues at coordinate 10,665 of DATHRT010000028.1, read as the reverse complement.
TTCACCCGCAAGGACCAGCCGCCGCATTTGAAAGTGTTCGGCACCTATGATATCGTGAAAAACTTTTTCATCACGGGCGGCGTGGACGATGTCTTGAACGACGAGGCGAATCTGCGCACACTCTTCCTCGGGTTCGGGATCAAGTTCGCCGACGAGGATCTGAAGACCGTGCTGGGAGCCGTGCCGATCAGGCCGTAGCCGTCTCCACATTTCTCGAGAAAAAGGAAGGGCAAGAGGCCATGGCGAGAATCCGCAGGGCGATCGTGAGTGTTTCCGACAAATCCGGAGTCGCGGAATTCGGCAGGGGACTGTCCCGCCTGGGGGTGGAGCTGTTCGCCTCGGGGGGGACGGCCGCGCTGCTCCGGGAAAAGAAGGTCCCGGTCCGGCGGATCGAGGAATACACGGGCGTCCCGGAGATGCTCGACGGCCGCGTGAAGACGCTCAACCCGAAGATTCACGGGGGACTGCTGGCGGTTCGGAAAAACCCCTCCCACATGAAGACGATTGCGTCCCACGGCATCGTTCCGTTCGACATGGTGGTGGTCAACCTCTACCCGTTCGAAGCGACGATCGCGAAGCCGGACTGTACACTCGAGGAGGCGATCGAGAACATCGACATCGGCGGACCGGCGATGCTGCGCTCCGCGGCCAAGAACTTTCGTGACGTGGCGGTGGTTACCGACCCCTCGGACTATCCCGGGATCCTCGGAAAACTCAAGAAGGGAAACGGCAACCTCGACCCCGGGACCCACGCGGAACTGGGACGGAAGGCCTTCGTCCTCACGGCGCGGTACGATGCCGCCGTCTCCAACTACCTCGGGCGCGGAAAGGGGGGGGAGGACGAGTACCCGCTGACGTTCACCGCCCAGTGGCACAAGATCCAGTCGCTTCGGTATGGGGAAAACCCGCACCAGAGCGCGGCGTTCTACGCCGATTCCCGCCTGCCCGGCGAACCCACGCTTGGCGGGGCGAGGCAGCTCCAGGGGAAGGAGCTCTCCTATAATAATATCGTGGACCTCGACGCGGCGCTCCAGCTCGCCCTGGAGTTTGCCGATCCTGCGGCGGCGGTCATCAAGCATACGAACCCCTCCGGTGTGGGGCTGTCCAAGCGGCGGCTCGTGGACGCGTTCAAGAAGGCGAGGGAGTGCGACCCGGTATCGGCTTACGGGGGGGTCATCGGGTTCAACCGGGAGGTAAACGGCGAGACGGCGAGGGAAATCGCTTCGACCTTTTTCGAGGCCGTCATCGCGCCGTCCTACGACAAGGAATCGCGCAAGATCCTCTCGGCGAAAGCCAATCTCCGTCTCCTCGAGACGGGCGGGATCTTCCGATGGAGCGGAGAGCCCGGGCACGAGATGAAGAAGGTGAGCGGGGGTCTTCTCCTGCAGGGGAAGGACCGGCACGTTCTCGATCCCGCGTCCCTTACGGTAGTGACGAAACGCGCTCCCACCGGAGAGGAGAGGGAAGCCCTTCTCTTCGCGTGGAAAGTTTGCAAGCACGTGAAATCCAACGCCATCGTGTACGCGCTCAAGGACCGGACCGTCGGCGTGGGGGCGGGGCAGATGAGCCGCGTGGACTCCGCGAAGATCGCGGTGATGAAGGCCCAGCGCCCGACGGCGGGAACGGTCGTTGCCTCGGACGCCTTCTTCCCCTTCCGGGACGGCCTGGATGCGGCGGCCGCGGCAGGGGCGACGGCCGTCATCCAGCCCGGCGGGTCGGTGCGGGACGCGGAGGTGATCGCGGCGGCTGATCAGCACGGGATGGCGATGGTGTTCACGGGGGTGCGTCACTTCCGTCACTGATCCGGCCGGCAAGGTGCGGAGGAAGGAGGAGACTAGTGGGTCTCAAGGTTCTGGTCGTGGGGAGCGGGGGGCGGGAACATGCCCTCGTCTGGAAGATCGCGCAGAGTCCTCTGGTGGAGAAGATATTCGCCGCTCCGGGAAATCCCGGGATGGCGAAGAATGCGGAGCTGGTCCCGCTGCCCGTGGACGAGACCGCCCGGATCGTCGATTTCGCCGTGAAACAGCGGGTAGACCTGACAGTGGTGGGGCCCGAGGCGCCCCTTGCCGCCGGGATCACTGACGATCTGGTGAAACACGGGCTGCTTGTCTGCGGGCCAAGCCGGGCCGCCGCGCAGCTCGAAGGCTCCAAGGTGTTCACGAAGAACATCCTGGCCAAATACGGGATCCCGACGGCGGATTTCCGGGTATTCGACTCCTACGACGACGCGGAACAGTATCTTCTCACGCACCGGCTTCCGGTCGTGATCAAGGCCGACGGACTTGCGGCGGGGAAGGGAGTGTCGGTGGCGGGAACGTACGAGGAGGCGGTCGCGTTCCTGCGGGATGTGATGGAGAAGCGGGTATTCGGCGCCGCGGGGGAACGGGTCGTCATCGAGGAATGCCTTACGGGCGAGGAGGCGTCCTATATCGTGTTCACCGACGGGGAAACGTTCGTCCCCCTTCCCTCCTCCCAGGACCACAAGCGGATCGGCGACGGCGACACGGGGCCGAACACCGGGGGCATGGGCGCGTACTCTCCCGCACCGGTGCTGACCCCCGAGGTGGAGCGGAAGGTGCAGAAGGAGATCTTCGAGCCGCTCCTGGCCGGGATGCGGGCCGAGGGGATGCCGTTCCGGGGCATTCTCTACGGGGGCTTGATGATCGAGAGGGGAGTGGCGAAGGTGCTCGAGTTCAACGTGCGCTTCGGGGATCCCGAGGCGCAGCCGCTTTTCATGCGTCTTTCGAGCGATCTCGTGCCGTTGTTGGTGCAGTGCGCCCAGGGAAAGCTTACCGACGCGGTCATGGAGATCGATCCGAGGCCGACCGTCTGCATCGTGATGTCCTCCGGCGGATACCCGGGCTCCTATCAAAAGGGCTTTCCGATCACCGGCATCGATGAGGCGGAAGGGATGGGCGGTGTCCAGGTCTTTCACGCCGGGACGGCGATTCGCGACGGGAAGCTGGTGAACAGCGGGGGAAGGGTGCTCGGAGTCACCGCCGTGGACGATGACATCCGGAAGGCGATCGAGCGAGGGTATCGCGCCGCCGAGAAGATCCGGTGGGAAGGGGCGTATTACCGGACCGACATCGGGAAAAGGGCGCTCCAGCGGGAAGGGGCATGACGATGGCCGGCAAGGTTCTGATCCTTATGGGGAGCAGGGCGGACAGGGAGGTGATGGGGGAGGCCGCCCGCGTCCTGTCCGGGTACGGGATCCCCTGCACGATGACCGTAGCGTCGGCGCACCGGTCTCCCGGCCGCACCCGGCAGATCGTGAGCCAGGCCGAGGGGGAGGGATATTCGGTCATCATTACCGGTGCCGGCGCCGCCGCGCACCTCGCGGGCGTGGTCGCCGCGGAGACCCTCCTCCCGGTGATCGGTGTGCCGCTGGCAAGCTCCCCGCTTTCGGGGTTCGATTCCCTTCTCTCGACGGTCCAGATGCCGGCGGGGATCCCCGTGGCGACCATGGCGGTCGGGAAGGCGGGAGCGCAGAACGCCGGGCACCTCGCGGCGCAGATTCTCGCCCTGACCGACCGGGCCTTAAGGAAGAAGGTCGGGGAGCACAGGCGGCGGATGTCCGAGGAGGTTGCCGCCTCGGCGGAAGAGGTACGATGATCGCTCTCTCTCCCGAGTGCTTCCCCTGCTTCCTTCGGCAGGCGGACCTTGCGGCCCGTGCGCACGGTGCCTCCGAGTCCGCCCGGAAGGCCCTGGCGGCGCGCATCACCGGCATGTTAGCCGATGCACCGGAAGGGGAGATCCCGGCGAGAGTCGCCACCCGGCTGCATGAGACCGTCCGGCACGAGCTGGGAACCGACGACCCCTTTCATGACGTGAAGGAGCGGGAGATCGGCCGGTTCGGGGAGATTTCCTCGAGGGCGGAGTCTCTCGTTGCGGCCTCGCCGGACCCGATGGCGGCAGCCGTCTGGTTGTCGGTCTTCGGCAATATCATGGACTCCGGGATCATCGAAAAGGGATCCATGGAAAGCGAGATGGGGCGGCTCACGGCGGCGGACGGCGCCCGGCAGATGCCGGAGGGGCTTCGGGACCGGATTCTCCGTTCCCGGACGATCGGGATCCTGCTGGACAATTCGGGGGAAGTGGCCTTCGACGTTCCGCTCCTGGCCCGGCTTGCGGGGGAGGGGAAGACCGTCTGGATCGGCGTAAAGGGGGGGGCCGTCATCGACGACCTGACCGAGGCGGAGGCACACCGGATCGGGTTGTCCGCCTACGGCGAGATCGTGTCGAACGGGAACCGGGGGGTGGGGACCGACCTCGGGCTCTGCACGGAATCGTTCCGCGACAGGATCGCGGGGTCCGACCTGATCCTGTCGAAAGGACAGGCGAATTTCGAAACCCTTTTCGGGCGGGTCCGCCACGCGTACTTCCTGTTCCGTTGCAAGTGCCCCGTCGTCTCCCGGGCGCTTGGTGTTCCCGAAGGCGACCTCGTCGTGCTGGATGGAGAGAAGGCGGGGTGACCCGCCTGGCCCGCCTTTCCGCAGGGACCGATCCTCCCCTGCCCCCGGGGGTGGTAGGTTCGCTGCGCACCGGAGGGATGCTGATCTGTCCGACGGATACGCTCTACGGACTCGCCGTCGACCCTGCCTCGGAGAAGGCGATCGCGCGTCTTGTCTCCGCGAAGGGGAGAATGGGAGGAAAGCCGATCCCCCTGCTTCTCGACGAGCGTGAAAGGGTGTCCTCCCTGGCACGGGAAGTTCCCGCGGACGCGACGCGGCTGATGGAGAGATTCTGGCCGGGAGCGCTGACCATCGTTCTTCCTGCCTCTCCGGGTCTTCCGGAGGCCGTCACCGGCGGAACGGGGACGGTGGGGCTGCGCGTACCCGATCATCCGGTCCCGCGGGCGCTGGCTGCGGCGGTCGGGGGTGCGATCACGGGGACATCGGCCAACCGGTCGGGGACTCCCGGAGCCTGGAGAACGCCCGAGGAGATTTTGAACGAGTTCACCGGTGAGGTGGACTGGATTCTGTGGGACGGGCCGGAGCCGGCATTGCCGGGGATTGCCTCCCTTTCCCCGCTGCAGCCCGGTTCGACCGTCGTGCTTGCCGGGGAGGGGAAAGTTCTTCTCCTGAGGGAAGGGGCGATCCCCTTCCGGACCATAACCGACTTTCTCGGGAAGGGATAGGACATGGCCATCGTGTCACCGTTTCAGGGCATCCATTACGATGTGGGAAAAGTGGGCGACCTGTCCGAGGTCGTTGCCCCGCCGTACGATGTGATTTCCCCGGAAGAACAGAATCAGCTCCATCTGCGTAACCTCCGGAACATCGTCTGGATCGATTTCGGCCTGGAGGAGGAGGGAGACGGCCCCTCGGAGAACAAGTATACCCGCGCCGCCGGGTACTATCGGCTGTGGCAGTCCGAGGGGACGCTCGTGCGCGACAGCTCCCCGGCTTTCTACTATTACGAACAGGAATTCTCGCTTCCCGGCCAGGGGAAATTCGTGCGCAAGGGATTCCTTGGCGCTCTCAGGCTTTCGGCTTTCGGGGAAGGGACGGTGTTTCCGCACGAAAAGACCCATTCCCGGCCGAAGGAGGACCGGCTCTCCCTCATGCGCGCGACGCAGGCGCACATGAGCCCCATTTTTGCGCTCTATTCGGACCCGTCCGACCAGGTGGCGAGCGCGCTGATCGAAAAGGCGCGGAGGACACCCGATTTTCTGGCGACCGATGGTCTGGGCGTGAAGCACCGCGTGTGGACGGTGGACGACCCGGCGGTTCTTGCTGCCACGGCCAGACAGATGGGGGACAAAAAGATCTTCATCGCGGACGGGCACCACCGGTACGAGACGGCGCTCGCCTTCCGTGACGAGATGCGGGGGAAACACGGCGTGAGAAAGGACGCAGCGTACGAACACGTCCTCATGTTCCTGTGCAACATGGACGATGAGGGGATCGTGATCCTTCCTACCCACCGGGGCGTTCATTCCCTCGCAGGGTTTACGGAGGATTCGTTTGCCGAAAAGGTGCGGGCCGTTCTTCCCATGGAAACCCGAAAGGGCTCCCCGGAGGACGCGATGCGCGCGGTAGCTGCGGCCGGGCGGGAAGGAAAGGCCATCGCCTGGAGTGCCGGCGGAGACCGGTTCCACCTCATCACCTTTCCCGACTTCCCGCGGTTCTGCGAAGAACGGCTGTCCGGATTCCCCGCATCGCTGCGTATGCTCGACGTGGTGATGCTGCACGGTTTCCTGTTCGAGCAGATCCTCGGCATCACCCCGGAGGCGGTGACCGCCGGGCAGCACGTAACGTATTACAAGGATCCAGCCATTGCGGCGGCCGATCTGGTTGGCGGCTTGATCCAGGCGGCGTTTTTCCTGAACCCCGTCACCGTTGAGGAGTTCCGGGATGTTTCCCTTTCCGGCCACGTCCTCCCGCAGAAAACCACCTTCTTCTATCCGAAGATCCTGACGGGACTCCTGATCCACTCAGCGCGGGGAGATGAAACGCTGCCGGGATAGAGAGAAATCGAACTTCCCCATCCGGGTTGATCAACCGGAGAACGGGTACCGGTTCTCCATCGACTCCGTGCTGCTCGCCGATTTCGCCTCTTCCTATTGCGGAAGGTCGGTCCTCGACCTGGGCACCGGTTCGGGCGTTGTTCTCCTTCTCCTTGCCCGGCGGTGCGACATTCTGAAAAAAGGCGTGGGCGTGGAGATCCAGCGGCCGTTGTGGGAGTCCGCCCGACGGAACATCGCGGAGCACGGGTTCGGGGGCCGTCTGTCCGCGGTCCTGGGCGATCTCCGGGACGACGTCCCCGGGCTCTCCCCGCGGTCCTTCGACCTCGTTGTCGCCAACCCCCCGTACCGGAAAATCGGCGAGGGAAGAAGGAACCCGGATCTTGGCAAGGAGATCGCCCGCCACGAGGTGGCGTGCACCTTGGCGGACGTATTCTCCGCCGCGCGGAAGTACCTCGCTCCGCGGGGCCGGTACGCTCTGGTGTGCCCCTCGCCCCGCCTTCCGGAGGTATTCGCCCAGGGTGCCGCCGCGGGGATTCCGCCGGAGACCGTCCGGTTTGTCCACCCGCATGCGGACGAGCCGGCAAACCGTGTGCTGGTGACGGGAAGCCGGCGAAAAGGCCCGGAGCTCTCCGTCTTGCCCCCCCTCGTCGTCTACTCGTCCCGGAGACGGTACCACCCGGAAGTCGAGGGGATTTTCTCGGATTTTTTCCGCGGGTAGTCCGGGTCTAGCCCTTTCGGCGGGAGGATTTCCGGGAGATGGAGCGAAGGATCTCCCGGGTTTCGGGATCCCGGACCTCCTCGAGACCGCTTGGCTCGGGCGGAGGAGAGCGGTCGTGGTGTGCATCTCCCTCCCCCCTTGAGGTTTTCCTCTCCTCCCCGGGGGTTTTTCCCCCGGCTGCCGGGACGCCGGAAGGGCAGCTCCCGGCATCCACGGTGAACCGGATTTCCCGGACCTTCTCCTCGCCCGTGACGGACCGGATTCTCTCGAGCAACGCCGGCTTGGACAGCTGGAGTTCCTGGGCCCACGAATGGTTGCGGACGAAGACCGTCAGCACGCCGTTTCGGACCTTGCCCGGGGCCGTCTTATCGCGCAGGAGGGGACCGACGATTTCCTCCCAGGACCGAAGAAGACGTACCTGGATCGCGGCGGCGGGTAGACGGAGCGTGTCGACGAGGACCGCCTCCAGGATCGCCGACAGCTTCTTGACGCTCATTGGACCCCCTTTCCCGCGCGCCTGCGGGCCCTCCCTCCCACGACCTGCCCAGCAAGGGCGCAGAGGATGAAGAAGGGGATGAGCCAGGAGGTGACATGGTTGGTGATCCTGAGATAGGCGATCAGGGGAATCGAGAGATGAACGTAGACGAACCAGGCGAAGGAATATTTTCGTTGCCCTTCGCGCAGGTATCCGAGAGGGATATTGAGGGCCAGTGCGGTAACCCCGATGAAGCCCATGAAAGATAAGGTGTGGCTGTCCAGAATGATGGTTTCCCGCCCGTCGATTCTGCACACGATTATAATGGAAAAACCGTTTTCGGAGAACAGGCGGCAGGGAGACAGCGAATGGGGAAATCCGCTCCCCCGGAAATCGTTCTCATCTTCCGGGGAACGCACCAGGTGATGTTGGCGGAGAAGCACCTGAAAAGGGGCGGGGTGCCGATGAGGCTCATCCCCGTCCCGAGGCGGCTTTCCTCGGATTGCGGGCTTGCCATCCGCATTTTCCTTCCCGACAGGGACCGCGCCAAAGAGGTCCTCTCCCGATCGGGCATTCTCCCGCGGTCGGTACACATCTTGCGTGAAGGAGATAGGTACGAGGAAGAACCCTTTTAGTCGGACATATCTTTGCGCAAGGGGGAAATCGGCATTGACACGCGAGGATTTGCTAACTAAAATAGGCACTTATATTTTTGCTCGCGGGGGGAATGTGAGCGGTTATCGTTTGCCAATCATTCTTGCGGGAGTGACAATTTGCGGAAGCCTGTTGACAAGTCCTGTCCGGGCCTTCGCCACGGAAACAACCGGCTTCTCCGCATTCCCGACTGTCTTGACGGCTACGGCGCTATCGGTTCCGAACCCTCCTTCTCTTCCGCCGTACTCTCCCGATGCCGTTCCTTCACAGGCGCAGGATTCGACAAAGACGGAACCGCTCCGGGAACAGGGAGAGATACCGGTATTCTCCAGGGTCCTGTCAGGCGAAAGCCCCTTTGTGCCGGCGGAGGGTATTTCGGGTGACCTTCCGTCCGTGGTCGACGTGGAAATTCCGCTGGCCGCATCGGCCGATCCCCCTGCCGGGACGGTGCCGGACCTGATCGTTCTTCGGGATGAGAAAGAAGCCGATCTCGTGCTCTCGCCCCGGGATATCGACGGCCACCTGGCCGGGGATGTCGAAGGGGAACTGGTGGTGGAACTGGACGCGGGATTTTTCGCCAATGCCTCGGAAGAGATCGAAAAGGGCGAAGATGGCAGCTACGCCGGCCTGACGACCCGGATCGACAAGTTCATCCGGTATTTCCAGAACAAGGGGCGGGACAGGTTCGAAGTCTGGCTTTCCCGGTCCGGGAAATACTCGTATATGATGCGAAATATTTTGGCGAAGTACGGAATGCCGGGCGATCTCGTCTATCTTGCCCTGATCGAAAGCGGGTTCTCCCCGATGGCCTATTCGGTTGCCCGTGCGGCGGGTCCCTGGCAGTTCATCGCGAGGACCGGACGCCGGTACGGCCTTCGGGTCGACTGGTGGGCCGACGAGCGCAGGGACTACGAAAAATCGACCCATGCGGCGGCATCGTATCTGAAGGATCTGTACGGTATGTTCGATTCCTGGCCGCTGGCCGCTGCCGCGGATAACGCCGGCGAAGGAAAGTTCATGCGGGCCGTATCCCGTTACAAAACGGAGGATTACGCCAAGCTCATCCGCTACCGTTACCTGCCCAGGGAGACGAAGGACTACGTACCCAAGATGCTCGCGGCGCTTACGATCGCAAAGGACCCGGAAAAGTACGGGTTCGGAGACGTGCTGTATGAGGATCCGCTGGAGTTCGACAAGGTTTCCGTTCCCGGGGGGATCGACCTCGCCGCGTTGGGAGATATCCTCGATGTGCCCTTGGAGACCATGAAGGAACTGAACCCGGAGCTCAAGCGCTTCTGCACGCCTCCCAACGTGGAGGCGTACGAAATCCGCCTCCCCAGCGGGTTTGCCTCGGTTGCCGAGGAGCGGATGGAGGAGATCCGCAAGGAAGCCCAAGTCACCTTCCTCCTTCATAAGGTAGGTAAAAAAGACACGCTCGTATCTCTTGCAAATGAGTACGAAACGCCCGTGTCCATCCTGAAAGAAATGAACGGTCTCCGAAGCAACTCCCTCCGCCGGACGTCCCGCCTGATTATTCCGGTTACCGGTTTTTCCGGGGAGGAGGCGGCTCCCGGAACGAAAGTTTCCCCCGATATGCTCCGGATGGCGCACCTGCGGGTGGACGAGGGGTATCGGCGGGGACAGAGGATACGGGTGCGCCGGGGGGATACCCTGTGGAAAATCGCAAGGAGATCGGGCGTAAGCGTCAAGTCGCTGGCCCGGGCGAACAGGATGAAGACTACCGGCATCCTCCGCGTCGGCGCGACCATCCGGATTCCGGGCGCCGTTTCGCGCTCCGGGAACGGGTCCCGGCACGTCGTCCGCCGCGGGGAATCCCTCTGGTCGATCGCCAGGGCCCACGGCGTCACGGTGAACCAGCTTGCCAGGCGTAACAACATGACTCCCCGGGAATCGCTGCGAAGCGGCCGCGTCCTTCAGATCCCCACGGAGTCGTAAGCTGCCCGACCCGCGTTCATTCGTCTATCTGGACAACGCCGCAACCTCCCTGCCCAAGCCAAAGGGTGTCGCCGAGTCCGTGGCCGGGGCGATCCGTCGCGCGGGGAATCCGGGCCGGTCGGGCCACGCCCTCGCCATTCGATCGGCACGGGACCTTTTCGTGGCGCGGGAGAGGCTCGCCGAGCTTTTCGGCGTGAGGGACAGCTCCCGGTTCGTGTTCACGGGGAACGCCACTGTGGCGCTGAACCAGGCGATCAAGGGGATTTTGCGACGCGGCGACCACGTCGTTACGACCTCCGTGGAGCACAACTCGGTGATGCGGCCGCTCAGTCGAATGGAAAAAGCGGGCGTCCGCGTGACCGTGGTTCCGGCATCCCCCGACGGGGCCGT
>DATHRT010000027.1:0-2953 GCA_035464915.1 Candidatus Limnocylindria bacterium | reverse complement strand
TGGCCCAACCAACCCAAATCCAACATGTCGCCTCCTTGCCAAGTTTCGCCGCGCCCAGGCGTTCACTGGGAGTTCTCCGGGCCCGATACAAGTAATCTTCGGGCCGCTTCGACCGCCTCCGGCGACCCGGCAAGCGCCAGGAGGTCTCCCACCCGAAGAATATCCTTGCCGGTGGGAATGAGCGCCTCCCCATCGTCTCGGAGGATCACCAGGATCGCCGTCCCGGTCAGGCTCCCCACGTAAAGCTCCGCCAGCGTCTTTCCTACGCAATGGCTGCCGAGGCCAAGGCGCAGGGGGACGACGTTTCCCAGTCCGGGGACCACCTCGCGAATCCGCCGGAGCGCATGGGCGTCTCCCTCGGTGTCCCTCGGGCCGGTCTGTTTCGCCAGGACATCCGCGATGACCTCGGACACCGCCCGGACATGGCCCTCCAGGTTGGCGGCGCCGCGCCAGAACCAGATCCCGGACAGCAGCAACGCCCCCGCGATGACGGCGCCCACCGGAACGCGGGGGATGAACGGCTGCACGATCGCAAGCGCCGGCATTCCCACCAGAAGGACGATGCCGACCTGCAGCGTGACTTCCAGCGCCCGGCGAGGGGCCGCCGCCAGGTCGAGTTTGCCCGGCTCCGCTTTTGGCATCGCCCTGGCGGTGAGCGCGAGCGCGATGTGCCGTGCACTCCGGACTACCCCGAAGCAGAGGGCGCCCGATATCGCAACGACTGCGGCGAGGAAGGCGTAGCGGGCGAAAAGGGGGGAGAGCCCCGTGGAGGAGGCGATCCATGCGGCGATTGCGTTTCCCCACGCGGAGGCTCCCGAGAGGATACCGAGCGCCACCGCCAGGTCGGTCAGCAGGATCCGCACAAGCCTGCGCATCTGGACGGAAGGGGTTCCGGTTTCGCTCTTGGTGCGCATCTCCCCCAGCCAGGAGGAGTAGAGCGCGGCAAAGGTGTGAAGAGGCTTGGGGATGCCGCGGTCAATCCAGGAGGCCGCGGCGTCGGACCAACGGATCATCCAGGGGGTCGAAAGGGTGGTGATGGCCGAGACCGTGACGGCGACCGGATACAGGAAATCCCGCGAGGCGCCCGAGGCGAGACCGACCCCTGCGATGATGAAGGAGAACTCGCCGATCTGGGAGAGGCTCATCCCGGCCCTGACCGAGGTGCGGACCCCGTACCCGGCGAGAAAGCCGCCGAGAGTGACTCCGACGATCTTGCCGGCCACGACCAGGAGCGTGAACAGGACGACGGCGATCCAGTGGCGGGCTACCAGGAGCGGGTCGATCAGCATCCCGACGGAGACGAAGAACATCGCGGCGAACACGTCGCGCAGCGGCTCGACGAGCCGCCCGACGTCCTCCCCCGCTCCCGATTCCGAGACCAGCGCGCCGCCGATGAAGGCACCCAGCGCTACGGAATACCCGAAGCCGTGGGCCAGCAGCGCGGCGGCGAAGCAGATCCCGATGCTGGACACGAGCGTCGTCTCCGAGCGATCGAGCCGGACGACGGCGCGTATCAGGCGGGGAACGATCAGCATCCCGAAGACCAGGAGACTGGCGATAAACGCGAGGAGGCGCCCGCCCGCCCACGCAAGTTCCCGCGCCGAGACGGCGCTGCCTGCAGAAACGGTCGTAAGGATCGCCAGCAGGAGGATGGCGATCAGGTCCTCGACGATCAGGATGCCGAAGACGATCTCGGTGAACCTCCCCTTGATGCCCTGCTCCGGGAACGCCTTGACGATGATCGTCGTGCTGGAGATGGCGAGGATCGCGCCGCCGTAGAAACTCTCCAGCGGGGTCCAGCCGAACATCCGGCCCGCGGCGTACCCCAGCCAGATCATGAGGCTGGTCTCCACCAGGGTGGCCACCCCCGCGGTCGGTACCACGTCGAAAAGCCTCCGGAGATTGAATTCGAGCCCAAGGGAGAACATGAGGAGGATGACGCCGAGTTCCGCCAGCGTGTGGATCGTGGAAAAATCGGCGACCAAGGGGAAAGGGATGTGGGGCCCGACGAGCATGCCGGCGACGAGGTACCCGAAGACGACCGGCTGGCGGAGCCGCTGGAAGATTACCGTGGTGATCCCGGCGACGCAGAGAACCGTCGCCAGGTTCTCGAGAAATTCGGGAGCGCCGTTCATGGAAATACGTCCTCTCGTCGGACTTCGGCTATAAGGACATCCTACAGGGTCCCGGGAATCCTGAGGGAAAGAACGGCTGGATAGAGCACTTGACTATGAATCAAATGCCCGCATTCGTTGGGGAAAAAGAGGGTATCACTTCCCTTATTCAGTTGCGTATCGGTTGCGGATTATGGGTCATTTTGTCCTGTTTTGTCCCGCTTTGTCCATTGTAACACACCGAAATCACTGTATTTATTGACCCCCATGGGGCACTCTTAATCAGGAGGTTGAAGGTTCGAATCCTTCGTGGCCCACCAATCTTTTCAGGGGGTTAGGCAATTCCGCCTGACCCCTTTTTCTTTATTAACGCAATTTCCATCCATCTTTCCATCCGTAAGCTGGAGCGCCTGATCGGCCGTGAGACGGCGCGACTTGACGCGCAAATCAGATCCTATTCCGCTTATTTTTGTTCAACTAATCTCTGCGCCCACCCCCTGTTTTCACCGAGGGATACCTCCTCCCATTGAAAAAATCAGGAACGTCTCGATGAGGGCCGCGAGGACGAACAGTGGAAACGCGAACTTGAAGAACATCCTGATCCCATGTATTACCTGGTCACCGAACCCCTCCATGTCACGCCGTCGGATTCGTTTTGCGAAGGTCACGCCTAGCCAAAGGCCGTATGACGACGAAAGGATAATCGCCGGGATCTCCAGCACACCGTGAGGCATTACCGTCTTTGCCGCCTCAACAAACCCAAGCCCCCTGGATGCGAACAGGTAGGTAACCCCCAGGACGAATCCGTTCGTTGCAACGGCAATCAACGGAACGAGGCC
>DATHRT010000026.1:0-3599 GCA_035464915.1 Candidatus Limnocylindria bacterium | reverse complement strand
TGTCGATATGGTTCCGACGGTATTCCAGGCGGACGACGATAACAAGGCAGAGGTGTTCGATCCGAACGGCGCAAGCGAGGCGGAGATCCAGGATGCGATCGACTCCTGCCCCGTCTCTTGCATCCACTGGAAGGAATAGGGACCCGGGCGCCGGAGGCGGTGAATAGTTTCCGGCGCCGATCGTCACATCCAGATGGAAGTCGGGAAGAGGCGAACCGGAGAAGCCCTTCTCTGCGCCCTTCTGCTTCTGTCCCTGACCGGTTGCGGGGGGCGAAAGGCCGCCATGCGGGAGGGGACTCCCCTGCCCGACCCGACCGGCCCGAGGGTTGCCGTGGCACCGGTGGAAAACAGAGGCAACGACATCAACGCTTCCGAGATCATCCGGTCCGCGTTCGTCGAAGCCATCGCCCGGAAAGGGTGGAACGTCGTGCCGACGGAGGAAAGCGACCGGATGCTAAGGGAGTCTTTGGGAATTACCTACGGGGGCCAGCTCGCCTCCACCACACCCGGGGAGGTATGCCGGAATCTGGGTGTGGAGGGGGTGTTTTACGGGGAAATCCGCGAATGGAACAAGACGACCACGGGGATCTACAACAACGTTACCGTTGCCGCCTCCTTTGAATTGTACGCCCGGGATGGCACCCGGGTATGGCAGGACAGCGACACGCAATCAAAGGTGCTCGTCCCGCACGGGGGGAGGGAAATCGGGGCCGAGATCGTCGTCAACGCCCTGGGGAACCTGCTGTTGAATCCGATGACCCCGTACGGGCAATCGGTCGCCAGGAATATCGCCGGGAAGTTGCCGGGCGGACTGCTTGAAGGGTACGAACCCGCACCGGCGCAGGACAACACGACACGGGAAGTGGTCACTCCGGCAGATAAGGGAGGAAACAGATGAAAAAGATGGGTTTTTCGACTTATCGAACCGGCATGGCGATCGTTTTGGCCTACGTTGTCGCCTTGTCCTTCGCCGGATGCGCCACGACACCTCCCGTCACAGGCCCCTCGGACAGCCCTTCGGCCCCGGCCGCCGTGATGCCGAAGGTTGAGCCCGTGGCCCCCATTGTGATGCAGGTGCCGAAGAAGCGGGTGGCGGTCGTCAAGTTCCAGGAAAAAAGCGCCTACGGGCGAGGCCGCCTCGGGGAAGCGGTCCAGGACATCCTGATGACCGAACTCTCCAAATCCGGCCTCTTCATCCTCGTTTCCCGCGGGGGTGACCTGGACCTGGTTCTGGACGAGCAGGACCTCGGGATGTCGGGCGTCGTCAAGGAGGGGACGGGGGCGAAATCGGGGGAGGTTCTGGGTCTTAACGCGATCGTCACCGGGGCTGTGTCGCAGTTCGGGGTCAAGCAGAAGTCGGCCACCTATCTGATCGGCGCGAGCAAGACGCAGACGGCCGAGGCAACCATCGACGTCCGGGTCGTGGATGCCACGACCGGGCAGGTCATCTTCGCCGAAAGCGGTACGGGGGTTCACGAGGAGAGTTCGACGCAGGTTCTGGGGATCGGAGGAGCCAAGGGATACGACGAGACCCTGGAGGGGAAGGCCCTGCGGGCGGCCGTCTCCCAGTTCATCGACAACCTGATCCAGCGTATGGAAGCGATCCCGTGGAGCGGAAAAATCGCCGCCGTCGACGGGGGCGAGATTGCCGTCAACGCCGGGCAGAAAACGGGGTTGGTCATCGGATACAGGCTCCGGGTTTTCGGCGAGGGACAGGAGGTGATCGATCCCGACACGAAGCTCTCCCTCGGGCGAAAGCCGGGCAGGGAGAAGGGAGAGATCGTCGTCACGGGCTTTTTCGGTGAGGACGCCGCGATCTGCAGGCAGGTGAGCGGCGAGGGATTCGCCGTCAACGATATCGTGAAACTGGCGAGATAGGAGGCGCCGGATGAGCAAAGCTACTATGGTAGGCGGCGCGGGACGCAAGGCCGCATTTGCCTTTTGGTTGCTTGGCCTCCTTGCCTGCGGCGGGCTTGCCCTGGCCGGTGGCTGCTATCCAAAAGCGCAGATATACGGCGTGGGAAACGTCGGAGGCCTGATCTTCGACGTGAACCCCCCGGACGCGGAGGTCATCCTCGACGGAATCGCCCAGGGAAAAGCGTCCGACTTTACGCAGGAAAGGTATCTGAAGGTGGAAAGCGGCACGCACCGGCTGGAACTGCGGAAGCCGGGATACGAAACGTATTCCCGCACGCTGTTCGTGTCGAAGTCCCTGCTTCGGATCGAGGCGACGCTGGTGACGGGCGGCGTGCCCGCCTCCGGCGGCTACTGAGACAAAACGGGGACGTTGTTGAATTGTTGCGGGAACCGGATTTCGGGAAGTAGGGGAACGTCCCTCTTCTGTTCCGGAAAGTTCACGAACGTCCCTTTCCTTTTTTTCCCTCACCTTTGAGCTGTCCCCACCACTTGCTTAAGCGTTCCGCGATAATCTTCTCGTGCCCGGCCCCGGAAGGGTAGTAGTAGGTTCTCCTTCCCAGCGTCTCCGGAAAGTATTCCTCGGGCACAAAGGCGTCCGCGAAATCGTGGGGATATCGGTACTCCTTGCCGTAGCCGAGCTCACTCATCAGCCGGGTGGGGGCGTTGCGAAGGTGGAGCGGGACGGGGTGGCTGCCCCTGGCCTTCGCGTCCTCCATCGCCTTCTGGAACGCGATGTACACCCGGTTGCTCTTTGGGGCGGTGGCGAGGTAGACCACCGCCTGCGCCAGCGCGAGTTCCCCCTCGGGACTGCCGAGCGTCCGGTACGTCTCGGCCGCGGCCAGTGTGACCTGGAGCGCTCCCGGCGCGGCGTTTCCCACGTCCTCCGAGGCGAAACGGATCAACCGCCGGGCGATGTAGAGAGGGTTCTCCCCCCCTGCGAGCATCCGCGCCAGCCAATACAGGGAGGCATCGGGATCCGATCCGCGCAAGCTCTTGTGGAAGGCGGAGATGAGGTTGTAGTGCTCCTCCCCGTCCTTGTCGTAGAGGAGGGCCTTCGTTCTCAGCGCCTCTTCCGCCACAGTAACGTCCACGGCGGACAGCCCCCGGTGCTCCGCAATCGCCACGGCCGCCTCCAGGGCATTGAGCGCCACCCGGGCGTCGCCGTCGGAAATCTCCACGATGTGGCGAAGGGCATCCGGCGCAAGAAACTCCCCAGGCTTGCCGAGACCGCGCTCCGGATCCGCGAGTGCCCGGCGGACGATGGTCTCCACGTCCTTCGCGGACAGGGGGTCGAGGACCAGGACGCGGCTGCGGGACAGGAGGGCGTTGCGGATCTCGAAGGAGGGGTTCTCCGTCGTGGTCCCGAAGAGGGTGACGGTCCCGTCCTCCACGAAGGGAAGCAGGGCGTCCTGCTGGGCCTTGTTGAACCTGTGGATCTCGTCGAGGAACAGAATCGCCGGGTGGTCCGCGCCGGTGGGGACCTTCCGAAGGTCCGAGATCGCCTCCTTGATCTCCCGTATCCCCGCGAGCACCGCCGAGAAGGGGAGGAATACCGCCTTGGTCTCGGCGGCGATGATTCGAGCGAGCGTGCTTTTCCCCGATCCCGGAGGTCCCCAGAAGATGAGGGAAGGCAGCGGGCGCGCGGAGAGGACGGAGGAGAGGAACCTGCCCTCCCCCAGGAT
>DATHRT010000025.1:0-3453 GCA_035464915.1 Candidatus Limnocylindria bacterium | reverse complement strand
GGAGTGGCCGCAGACGATGATGTCCCGCACGCGGAGGTGCTCGACCGCGTATTCGATCGCGGCGGCGACACCCGTCCCGTCGAGGGGGTTTTCCGAGTACGGCGGCACAAAGTTCCCGATGTTCCTGAGGACAAAGAGGTCTCCCGGCTGCGAGTGGGTGATCACCGTGGGGATCACCCGGGAGTCGCAGCAGGTGATGAACAGCGCCTCCGGCGACTGGCCTTTCTCGGCCAGTCTTTGGAAAAGTTCCTCGTTGTCGCTCCAATACTGCGTCCGAAACCGGTGGATCCCCGAGATCAGCTTCTCCATGGCTCCCCCTCCGCCCGGCTTAGGATAGGCGATGCCGTGGGGGCCTTGAGCCCCGACGGCAAAGCGGACATCGCTTCCGTTTGACGTGCATTTTATCCGGTATTGCCCTTTCCTCAAATCGTATATTCTACGGCCAGAACGATTGACGTACATCAATGCGCGCGGCTGATGAGACGTCTATTCTTGACACGATTCCGCTGTGAAAACCCGAGAGGAAAAGGAGGTTGCCGGATGACCAAGAAGACCGCCTTCTGGATCTTCCTGCTGGGCACGCTCTCCTCGGCGGCGGTGTTCCTCGCGGCGACATGGGACACCCACCGCCAGGTGGTAGCCCTGTCGAACGTGGACAAGCTGTCCGATCAGGTCGTGGCGGGCAAGCGGGCGTTCGAGAAATACAACTGCAACGACTGCCACACGATCCTGGGCTTCGGCGGCTACTACGCCCCCGACATGACCCGGGTGGTGCAGCGCATCGGGGCGGACGGTGTCCGGTATGCGGTGAAAAGCCCCGAACTCGCCTTCGCCAACTCCTGGCGGAAGATGCCCCAACTGAACGTCTCCGACGCCGAGATCGAGGACCTGGTCGCCGTCTTCACCTGGGTGGGGGAGATCAACAACAACGACTGGCCTCCCCAGGACAGCAAGAAGCGCCTGAGCCGGGGCGAGCAAGTCATGGTAGCGTCTGTGGGGGTGTCCCCGGGCGCGGCGGTCTTCCAGACCAAGGGATGCATGAACTGCCACGCGCTAAAGGGGACCGGGGGAACCTTCGGGCCCGCGCTCGACACGATCGGGCAGGATCTCACCGCGGAGGAGATCCGGGCTTACGTCCGCAACCCGAAAAGCGTCGACCCGAGCTCGAAAATGCCGGCGCAGACGGGCCTTTCCGACCGGGAGCTCGAGGAAGTGGCGAAATTCCTTTCCACTCTGAAATAAGGAGGACCTGATGGAATACCGTTCCCAGAAAATCGCCTATTGGTACTTCATTGCGGCGCTTCCGCTGTTCGTGCTGCAGGTTCTCCTGGGGCTCTACTTAGGCTCCAGCTACGCCTTCACCATCCCGCAGGAGATCGTGGACGTATTCTCCTTCGCCACGGCGCGATCGATGCACACCAACCTCCTCGTCCTCTGGATGCTTCTGGGCTTCATGGGCGGCGCGTACTATATCGTGCCCGAGGAGACGCAATCGGAGATCTACTCCCCGGCGCTGGCCTACTTCCAGCTCGTCGCCCTGCTGGTGACCGGCGTCGTTGCGCTGATCGGCTTCTTCTTCGGGTGGACGCAGGGACGCCCCCTCCTGGAGATCCCCCGGCCGCTCGACTTCGTAGTCGTCGTGGGGGCGCTGATCTTCCTGTTCAACATCGGGATGACGATGCTGAAAGCCAACCGGTGGACCGCCATTCAGGGGACGCTGCTGGGCGGCCTGGTCTTCCTTGCCCTCCTGTACCTGTTCGGCATCCCCTTCTACAAGAACGAGGTGATCGACTGGTACTACTGGTGGTGGGTCATCCACCTCTGGGTCGAGGGGGCGTGGGAGCTCGTCACGGGAGCGATTCTGGCGTTCATATTGATGAAGCTCACCGGAGTGGACCGGCAGGTCGTGGAGAAGTGGCTCTACGTCGAGATCGGCCTCTTCATGTTCACAGGGATAGCCGGGACCGGGCACCACTACTACTGGATCGGCGCCCCGCGTTACTGGCTCTGGATCGGCGGGATCTTCTCGGCGCTCGAGCCGCTCCCGATCCTGCTGATGGTCATCGACACGATGATGCACGTCAAGGAGCGCAAGACGAAGATCGTAAACCCCCTCGTCTGGACATACGCGATCGGCTGCGCCGTCTTCCACATGATCGGCGCCGGGGTGTGGGGCTTCGCACACACGCTCCCGCAGATCAACTACTACACGCACGGCTCCCAGGTCACCGTGTCCCACGGCCACCTGGCGTTCTTCGGCGCCTACGCGTTGCTCAACCTGACGACTTTCTACTTCGCGATGCCGAGGATCAAGGGGATCGAGGTCTTCGACGACCGGAAGGGGAAGATCGGGTTCTGGACGATGAGCTCCGCGATGATGATCATGGCTCTTACCTTCGGCGTGGCCGGTGTCCTCCAGAGCTACATCGAGCGTGTGCTCGGCATGGGGTACATGACGGCGCAGTCGCACATGCGGCTGTGGATGCTGGTGACCATCGTCGCGGGCGTCTTCTTCCTGGGCGGGCTGCTCACCACCGTCACGGACCTGTTAACCTTACGGCCGGACAAGCAAGAGGCATAACAATAGGGAGGAACGATGGATCGGTACACCAAAGCATTCGTTGTCGCTGCGCTCGTATATTTTTTCCTGGCGGCCTTGCTGGGCGCGTGGATGGGCTCCGCCACGCCTGCGGGGTGGGTTCAGTTCGCCCACGTCCACTTCAACCTGCTGGGCTTCATGTCGATGATGATCTACGGGGTGGGGTACTTCATCCTGCCCCGGTTCAACGGCCGCACTCTTCACTGGCCCTCGTGGGTCCCTCTCCACTTCTACATCGCCAACATCGGCCTGATCGGGATGGTGGCCACGGCGCCGGAGCGCCCCTCGACGGGGTTCGCCCTGTTCGCAGGGCTGTCGGTCGTGTCGGCGGCGATGTTTGTAATCAACCTCGGCGCGACGATGCTCATCGCGCCGGCAATGGAGGAGGAGGAGATTCCCGTGCGTCCGCAGGCGGCGCCTGCCCCGCCCGCCCCTTCTGCCCCGCAGGTGGATATCCATCCCGACATGCGGGTGGGAGAGATCCTGACCCGTTGGCCCCAGACGGTGGAGGTCTTCGTGGCGAACGGGTTCGCCTCCCTGGGAAACCCCGAGCACCGGGAGCAGGTGAAGCAGATACCCATCACGCTCCGGATGGCGTGCCAGCGGCACAACGTCGATCTCGAGCCGATGGTCGCCCTGCTGATTACCGCCGCCGGGGGAACGCCCCCGCCGGCCGCGGCCGCCGCGGGTATCCGGACCGTCTCCGGCGGTGGGGCGGGGCGCAGGGAGAAACTCTCCCGCGGGGAGCCGATCCGGGCGGACAACATCCTGGGCGATATCCTCTCGGCCTACCCGGAAACCGAGAAGGTGTTCCGGAAGTATTACGGAGACGGGTGCTTCTCCTGCCCCGGCCA
>DATHRT010000024.1:0-6630 GCA_035464915.1 Candidatus Limnocylindria bacterium | reverse complement strand
GGTATAGTACGCATTTTGCTTCTTTCGGATATGGTAGGCAAGTTTCCGGATTCCCCAGTCGTCCTGCTTAAGGATTTCCCCCTCGAACGAGGTGACGATCCCCTCGATCTTGGCCAGAAATTCCTTGCGCCGGTCCTCGGGGAGTTCCGGATCGAACAGGATGGCAGACTCGTACTTCGTCATCGTGCGCAAACCTCCTTTCGGCTTATCGAGCCCCCGGTCTTGGCCGCCGGGAGCAAGGAGTATGGTCCCTTCCCCTTCCGCTTTCAGGGGGGGGTTACGCGTGCCGCGCGTTCCGGCGCGTCATCGCCGTGTCAAAGCCTTCCCGGAGGATGTCCGCGACAGCCTCCGCAGCAAACGAAACTCCGCAGTGGAACCGGTCCCGCAATTCCCCGGGGACCGGCCTGAGCACGAAATCCGCCGGGTCGACCCCTTCCGGGGGACGGCCGATTCCGATCCGGACCCGCAGGAATTCCCGGGTTCCGAGTTCCTCCTGCAGCGAGCGGAGCCCGTTGTGCCCTCCCGTCCCGCCGCCCCGTTTCAGCCTCACCACGCCCAAGGCCAGGTCGAGATCGTCGTGAAGGATCAGCAGGTCCTCGGGAGCCCCCGCAAACCTATCGTAGAGGGGGGCCACGGCCCTTCCGCTGAGGTTCATGTACGTCCTCGGCCTGCCGAGGAGAACCCACTCCCCGTCCAACGGCCCGACACCGTACTCGACCTCCCCGGAAGCCTTAAGCCGGATGCCGGTGGAGATCGCCAGTAGTTCGACCGCCATGAACCCCGCGTTGTGAAACGTTTCCGCGTATCTGCGGCCGGGGTTCCCGAGTCCGAACACAAGACGAGAAGGGGAGCGACTACTTCTCCTTTTCCTCAGGTTCCGCCACACTGGCGCCTTCCGCTGTGGCCGCCGCCTCTTCCTCCTCCTCGGGCACCACGCTCACGACCTCCTCGACTCTCGGGGCATGGACGGAGACGACGGTGGCCGCCATGTCCTTTTCCACCGGCTGGACGCCCTCGGGAAGAATCAGGTCCTTCAGGTGGAGCGAGTCTCCGATCTCGAGCGCCGTGACGTCAACCTCCAGAAACTCCGGCACGTTTTTCGGAAGGCATTCGACCTCGAGTGTGCGGGTCACCTGCTCGACGATGCCGCCCTGCTCGATCCCGGCCGCTTTTCCCTTGACCCGGATGGGCACCTCGATGCGGAACTTCTTTCCGAAAGCGACCTCGTAGAAATCGACATGGATCACGCGGTCCGTCCGGGGATTTGTCTGGATCTCCTTGAGGACCGCGTACGCCTCCTTCGTCTCGGCATCCTCCTGCACGTTCAAGCGGACGATGACGGTCCCCCGGCGGGCAACTCCCAGAAACTTCTCCAGATCCCGGCGATCGAACTCGACGGAACGGCTTTCCCGACCCTTTCCGTACATGATCCCCGGGACCTTTCCCAGGGAAAGCAGTTTCCGGGCACCTTCCTTCCCGGACCCGTGGCGGCGAACCGCCGTCAACTCCATCATGGCCATTTCGTCATCCTCCCGCTACACAAAGAGCGAACTCACGGAATCGTTGCAATGGATCCGCTTGATGGCTTCCCCGAGAAGGCCCGCCACCGAGAGGACCCGGATCTTCGTACACGCCGCTTTCTCCCCCAGAGGGATCGTGTTGGTGACCACGAGCTGCTCGATCCCGGACTTCTCCAGACGCTCGATCGCCGGTCCCGAGAGGACGGGGTGGGTCGCGCAGGCGAACACCCGCTTCGCCCCGCTCTCGCGCAGCGCGTCGGCTCCCTGGACCACCGTCCCGGCCGTGTCCACCATGTCGTCGAGGAGAACAGCCGTCTTTCCCTCGACGTCGCCGATGATGTTCATCACCTTGGAGTCGTTGGGCCCCGCCCGGCGCTTGTCGATGATCGCCAGCGTGGCGTTCAGCCGCTTGGCGAAGGCACGCGCCCGCTCCACCCCCCCCGCGTCGGGGGATACGATCACGATGTCGTTGTCCCAGTTCGCCTTGATGTATTCGAGCATCACGGGGGCAGCGTACAGGTGGTCAACGGGAATATTGAAGAACCCCTGGATCTGACCCGCGTGCAGGTCCATCGTAAGAACCCGGGAAACGCCTGCTGCCGTCAGCAGGTCCGCCACGAGCTTGGCGGTGATCGGCGCGCGGGGGAGCACTTTCCGGTCCTGCCTCGCATACCCGTAATAGGGGATGACCGCCGTTACCCGATTGGCGGAGGAGCGCTTCAGCGCATCCATGAGGACCAGGAGTTCGACCAGATGGTCGTTCACCGGGGGACAGGTCGGCTGCACGATAAAGACGTCCGCCCCCCGGACATTCTCTCCGATGTCGACGTTGGTCTCCCCGTCGCTGAACTGCTTCACCAATGCGGCTCCCAACGGGACGGAGAGAAAAGCGCAGATCTCCCTTGCCAGATCGGTATTCGCATTGCCCGCAAACAGCTTGAGCCTGGTCACACCATTCCCCTGCTCGGAAAATCATCCGATGAGTAAAGAAAAAAACATTATACCGATTGGTTGCGCCTTGGCAAGGGGAAAACGGGAAATGGCTGGGAGGGAAGGGGTCGAACCTTCATTAGAGGCTCCAAAGGCCCCTGTCCTGCCGTTAGACGACCTCCCAGCGCGAGGCCCGCGAACCCCTCTTCCCCCGCTCCGAATCCCGCGTGCAACCCCGTCCCCGGACAGGCCGCCCCCCTGCGGAAAGGAAGAATCGGTCCGTGGAAATGTTAACGGGCCAGGGCGAGACCGTCAAGCCTTCGGATCTCGCTCTCGTATTCCCCCAGAACCGCCTCCTCGATCAACTGGCGCGTCTCGTTGTTCAACGGGTGCGCCGTGTCGCGGTACGTTCCGTCCTTCTTCTTCTTGCTGGGCATCGCGACGAACAGCCCACTGTTGCCGTTGATGATCTTCAGATCCCGGACAACGAAGCAGGCGTCGAAGACAATCGTGGCGTATCCCTTCAGTTTCTCGTCGTCGGCCACGGGATAGACCTTCACCTCGGTGAGCTGCATCTCCCCCCTCCTTCCGTGCCGTCAAATGTTGCGGACGATGAACAGTCTTCGCCCCTTCCCATTCCCCATTGCGTTTTTCGCCCGGCGCGCATCTTTCTCGCTTCGGAACAGCCCGAACACCGCGGACCCGCTCCCGGTGAGAGCGGCAGCCTCCGCCCCCACCTCCCTCAGCTCCCTCTTGATGGCCGGGATCTCCCGCCGGTCGTGTTCCCAGGCGCTCTCAAAATCGTTCCCCACGGCCACCACGAGGTCCTCCCATGCGCGGAAGGAAGGAGGATCCTCCCTCCCGGGGAAACCGGCCGCCTCCCGGCCAAGTCTTTCATATCCTTCCCGCGTCGGCAGCCCGAACGGAGGCATGACGATCAGGGCAAAGAAGGGAACCTTCCACTCCACCGGGGTCAGCAGATCTCCGAATCCCTCCACGAGCGCAGGGCTACCCAGCGTAAAGAACGGAACGTCCGCCCCAACGGCTGCCGCAAGAGATAGGAGGGTCTCCGGGGGAGGCGACTTCCCGGTCAGGGCGATAAGCCCCTTCAGCGTTGCGGCGGCGTCGGAACTGCCCCCGCCCAGCCCCGCCTGTGCGGGGATGGTTTTACGGACCCGGACCCGGACCCCCTCCGGGGCTCCCGCCCAGTCGCGGAAAAAAACCGCTGCCCTGTGGCAACTGTTCCGCTCATCCCCGGGGACCAAGGGGTCGTCCATCTCCACGGAGATGCCCGCTGAGACCTGCTCCACGATGACCTCGTCGTAGAGGGAGACCGGGACCATGACCGAACGTATTTGGTGGAGCCCGTCGGGACGTTTTCCGAAAACCCGGAGGGAGATGTTCAGCTTGGCCGGGGCGAGGAAAGAAACTGCCAAGGGTGCGCTCACACTTTGCCCATTTCAAACGGTGTTTTTATTTCACCCTACCCTCCAAAGCCCCGTTTGTCAAGCCACCCTCGATCGGCATGCCCCTACACAGATTTTCGGAAGGAAAAACAGGAACTTTCGTCCACGTCCACAACAACTGAATCCCCCTCACGATATACCCCCTTGAGGATATGGAGGGCCAGGGGGTCCTGGAGGTGCTTCTGGATAGCGCGCCGCAACGGCCTCGCCCCGTACGTGGGATCGTAGCCGATCGTTGCAAGTCTCTCCAGAGCGGAATCGGTAAGCGTTACCACGATCCTCCTGTCGGCGAGACGCTCGTTAAGCTCCCGGAGCATGATCAAGATGATCCTCGCCAGCTCCTCCCTCCCGAGGGACCGGAACAGGACGATTTCGTCAAGGCGGTTCAAAAACTCGGGGCGGAATTCCCGGCGAAGTTCCTCCATGACCTTCCCCCGGACGGCATCCTCCCCTTTTCCGGAGAGTTCCTGGATCCAGTGGGAGCCGATGTTCGAGGTGAGGATCACAACGGCGTTGCGGAAATCAACGGTCCGTCCCTTCCCGTCGGTCAGGCGACCGTCCTCGAGGATCTGCAGGAGGATGTGAAACACGTCAGGGTGCGCCTTTTCCACCTCGTCGAAGAGGATCACGGTGTACGGTTTCCGCCGCACTGCCTCGGTCAGCGCCCCGCCTTCCTCATACCCTACGTATCCGGGCGGCGCCCCGATCATCCGCGCGACGGAGTGCTTCTCCATGTATTCGGACATGTCGAGTCGCACCATCGAGGCCTCATCGTCGAACAGGAATTGCGCCAGGGCCCGGGCCAGCTCCGTCTTCCCCACCCCGGTGGGGCCCATGAACAGGAAGGACCCGATGGGGCGCCGGGGGTCTTTCAGCCCCGACTTGGCGCGCCGGACGGCGTTCGCAACCAGCCGTACGGCGTTGTCCTGCCCCACCACCCGCTCTCCCAGCCGTTCTTCCATCCGGACGAGCTTCTCTACCTCCCCCTCGACCAGCCTCGAAACCGGAATTCCGGTCCACCGCGACACGATCTGGGCGATGTCCTCTTCGTCCACCTCCTCCTTCAAAAGCCGCCCTTCGGCTTGGGCGTGCGGGGACGCTCCGCTCCCGTATCCCGAAGAGGAATCAGGAATGTCCGCGGGGAGTGAAACAGGAGTGTCCCCCCGTAGCGCCTCCGCCTCCCGCTGAAGCTCCGGAATGACGCCGTACTTGAGCTCCGACGCCCTTCCGAGGTTCCCTTCCCTCTCGGCTCGCTGCATCTCCGAGATGGCCCGTTCGATCTTCTCCTTGATCTCGCGGCTCTTCCCTATGCCCTTCTTCTCCTCTTCCCACCGGGACCGGTACCCGGCAACCTTTTCCTTGATGGCAGTCAGCTCGTCCTGAATGCGGGCGAGACGCTGTCCCGAGGCGGCGTCCGACTCTTTCGACAGGGCCTGTTTCTCCATCTCAAGCTGGATGATCTTCCTCTCGAGCTCGTCGATCTCGGTGGGTACGGAATCGATCTCTATCTTGAGCTTCGAGGCGGCCTCGTCCACCAGATCGATCGCCTTGTCGGGCAGGAACCGGTCGGAGATATACCGGTTCGAAAGGGTGGCAGCAGCGATGAGGGCCGAATCCTTGATCCGGACACCGTGGTGCACCTCGTACCTCCCCTTGAGGCCCCGCAGGATCGCGATCGTATCCTCGACGGACGGCTCCTCCACGAGAACGGGCTGGAACCGCCTCTCCAGCGCCGCGTCCTTTTCCACGTACTTGCGATACTCGTCCAGGGTGGTCGCCCCGACACATCGCAGCTCCCCCCGGGCGAGGGCGGGCTTCAGCATGTTGGACGCATCCATCGCCCCTTCCGCCTTCCCGGCCCCCACGAGCGTGTGCAGCTCGTCGATGAAGAGGATCACACGCCCCTCCGCGGCGGCGATCTCCTTCAGGACCGCCTTGAGCCGGTCCTCGAACTCGCCGCGATACTTCGCGCCGGCAATCAGCGCCCCCATGTCCAGAGCGAGAACCCGTTTGTCCCGAAGGCCCCCCGGGATGTCCCCGGAGATAATGCGCTGTGCCAGTCCTTCGGCGACCGCCGTCTTCCCCACTCCCGGGTCTCCGATCAGGACGGGATTGTTCTTCGTCCTGCGGGAGAGGACTTGAATCACCCTCCGGATCTCATCGTCCCTCCCGATCACGGGATCGAGCTTTTCCCGGCGCGCCAGTTCGGTGAGGTCACGGCAGTACTTGTCGAGCGCCTGGTACTTCGCCTCGGGGTTTTCGTCCGTCACCCGCTGCGTTCCGCGGATGGAGGTGAGCGCCGAAAGGAGCCCCTCCCGCGTCACCCCGTTCTTGCGGAGGAGATCCGCAACGGCTCCCGGTTCGGAAGTCATGGCAAGGAGAAAGTGTTCCGCGGAGAGATATTCGTCCCGGAACGCGTCCGCCTCCGAGAGCGCCCGGTGGAACAGGGGCTCCATCCGCGGGGAGAGCCCCCGGCTCACGGCCCCCGAAACCTTGGGGAAGGAATCGAGCAGGGAGGTGGCCCCGGACAGGAGACGCGGGGCCGGTACCCCCGCACGGGCAAAGAGATCCGACGCCACGCCCCCCTCCTGGCGAAGGAGGGAAAGGAAGAGATGCTCCGGCTCCACCTGCCCGTGGTCCGCCTCTGAGGAAATGCGAACGGCGTCCTGCAGGGCCTCCTGCGATTTCACTGTCAGCTTGTCCAGGGAAATCAT
>DATHRT010000023.1:0-1617 GCA_035464915.1 Candidatus Limnocylindria bacterium | reverse complement strand
GAACCCATTGGTGTCGTTATGGAGAATCGAAAGACGGAACGCGTCCTGCTGCTGGGAGGGGAAACCGTCATCCGGGGAAAACCGGGGGAGGGAACCATGCTGCGAGTGACTCTCCCCATGGGAAACGGGCCGGACTCTCATGCATAGAATCCTGATCGTGGATGATCATGATGTCGTACGAAAAGGATTGATGAAGGTTCTGACAGAGGCCTTCAAGCCCATCGAGGTCGAGGAAGCGGGAAACGGACAGGAGGCGGTGAGCAAGGTCCTGAAGAAAAAATACGACCTAGTCGTGCTGGACGTCAAGATGCCCGGCAAGAGCGGATTGGACGCATTGAAGGAGATCAAGCATCACCAGCCGAGGCTTCCCGTCTTGATCTTAAGCATGTACCCGGAGGACCAGCTTGCGGTGCGGGCCATGCGCGCAGGCGCCTCCGGGTACTTAACGAAGGAAAGTGCGAGCGACGAACTGGTTCTTGCGATACGGAAGGCACTGAACGGCGAGAAATACATCAGCGGCTCGCTCGCCCAGATCCTGGCGGGGGAACTGGATAAAGACCCGGAAAAGCCCCCCCACGAGATTCTATCGGATCGCGAATACCAGGTGATGGTCATGATCGCCTCCGGCAAACCGGTCGGTGCGATCGCCAGGGAGTTGTGCCTGAGCGTGAAGACGATCAGCAGCTATCGGGCAAACATCCTGCTCAAGATGGGGATGAAGAACAACGCGGAAATCACCCATTACGCCATCCAGAACAAGCTGGTGGATTGATACGATCCTTCCGGCTCCCCTTCCTTACCCTAGGACAAACCCCGATACGAAATTAGGACAAACGGCCAGGCAAGATTCGGACATTCACCGGTTCCGTCCCGCATGCGTTCCAGGAGATGCTATCGGTGAGTTGATTTCCCCGCCTCGACGGGTTGGATGCTGCCGACCCGATCCTTGCCGGAGCGGAGAGGAGGAAGAATGACCCACCGCCATTCGCCTCCCGCCCTTCCCCAGGCGCCCGTCGATCTGATGGCGGTCGCCGTCGGTGGTTGCGAAGTGATTCTGGCATGGACCGAATGCGGGGCCGGCGGAGTCGGGTTCCGCATCGAGCGCGCCGACGAGACCGTTTCCGCCTGTCTGTTCTCGGAGATCGGCGTTACAGGGACGAATGTCGCGGCTTTTCGCGACGGGTCCGTCAAGCCTGGCACGACCTACTCCTACCGGGTTCATGCGTGGAACGCCTCCGGCGACTCGCCACCCTCCAACGTGGTGGAGGTGACGACGCCGCAGGCCGGGACGGAACTGCCGGCCGAACCGGGATGATCCGCTGCTCCTTGCGGGACTCGTGGTCTAAACCTTTAGGACAAACACCGGGCCGAGATTCAGACAAACAACGGCTTGCATTTCGGACAGAAGCCGATACCCAAGGTCGGCGGAAAGGATCAGCATGAGGTTATCCGCGGCGAATGAACATCGCAGAATCCCGATGGGAGGTGAAGAAAATGCTATGGACAATAGCCGTCATATTGTTTGTTCTCTGGGCGCTGGGTTTGGTCAGCGCGTACACGCTGGGCGGATACATTCACGTTCTCCTGGTCATCGCGCTCGTTGTGGTGCTGTTTAAT
>DATHRT010000022.1:0-6448 GCA_035464915.1 Candidatus Limnocylindria bacterium | reverse complement strand
CGTCGCGCCGCAGGCCACGATGATCGAAAGCGCCACGATGTCGGTGACGAAACAGCCGACGATGACGTCGGCCCGGCACAGGCTGTAATGTTCCACCGGGATGTGCTTTTCCACCACCGCGGATTGCAGGTAGAACTGCATCCACGGGGCGATCGTCGTACCCACCAAACCGATGAGCATGACGACATACGCGCTGTCCATATTGAGCACGGGTGTCACCAGGTTCCGCGCCACCGATCCCCACTGAGGGTGTGCGAAATAGGCCGACACGGCGTAGGTGAAGTACACGGTGCTGGCGATGAGAAAGATCTTCTCCACGATGCGGTGCGTCCCCTTCACCACGAGGAACCAGACCGCGATTGCCCCGATGGGGACGGATAGGTACTTGCTGACGCCGAATATCTCCAGGGCCGCCGCCCATCCGGCGAATTCCGCGACGGTGTTGCTCAGGTTTGCAAGGAGGAGCGCCACAAGGAGGAAGAAGGTCGGGCGGACGCCGAATTTCTCCCGGATGAGGTCCGCCAGCGTTTTTCCGGTGACCACCCCCATCCGGGCCGCCATCTCCTGAACGACGATCAGCGCGGCGGTGATCGGGATGAGTGTCCAGAGGAGGGAGTATCCGAAATGGGCGCCTGCGATCGAGTAGGTGGCGATCCCTCCCGCGTCGTTGTCGACCGAGGCCGTGATGATCCCGGGGCCCAGCACGGCCAGGAACACGAGAAATTTCTTCTTGTCGGGACGACGCCAGCGCATGGGGGTGCCTTTCCCGGTACCTCCGGATAATTTACCAAAAATACCATACCTGTCGGATACTTGCATGCAGAAAGGGGAGTGGAGGAGGGGTTTTCCCGTGCGCGGCGATATAGGTGGTATAATAATTTACAATTCCATCCCGGGGAAGGTCGACGGAATCGAGGGGAAAGGAGGAATCCCATGGAGCTCCTTCTGACCAACATGGAAGTTCGGGCGCTCAAGGAAACTCTTGAGGCGGAGATTTCGAACCTGCAGATGGAGACCGCCGCTGCGAGGGATCGAGGAATGCGGGAGGAGATGATCACGAGGAAGGAGCTTCTCCTGTCGGTCCTGGAGAAGCTGCCCTCCGCAGTCCTGGACGTCGCCTAGCGAGGCAACGGACCGGGTCATCAGTGCGAATGGCCCGGCAGGTCGTCGTGCCTGTGGGACGGTACGCGGTGGTTTTTGATTCCGGAGGCGTCCGCGGGGTCCACGTGGACGACAGCGTCCGACAGGTAGCGAAGGCCGTGGAGCATCCTGTGGCGGACCTCCTTGGCGATTGCGTGCCCCTCGCTTACGGACCGGTCCCCCTCCACGGCGAGATTGACCTCCGCGTACATCCGGTGGCCCGCCCAGCGAACCCGCACGTCCGACACATCCACGACGCCGGGCACGGCGGAGGCAGTCTCCCGGATTTCGACGGCCACCGCCGGGTCTGACCCGTCAAGAAGCCGGAGGAATACCTCCTTCCCCGTCTGCCATACGATTCTCAAGATGATGACGGAGATCACCAGTCCGACTGCCGGATCCGCGACGGGATACCCCATCCAGACGCCCCCTGCCCCCAAAGTAACCGCCAGGCTCGTCAGCGCGTCGGCGTGCGCGTGTCTTCCGTCCGCCACGAGCGCGGCGCTTCCGATCTCCTTCCCGACGCGCACCCGGTAGACCGCTACCGCCTCGTTTCCGAGAAACCCGACCGCCGAGGCGGCGGCGACCGCCCACAAGTGCCGCACCGGCACGGGCGCCACGAACCGGTGAATCGACTCCGCCGCGGCCGCGATGGCGCTCGCCAGGATGACGGCGACCACGATGACCCCCGCCAGATCCTCGACGCGTCCGTATCCGTAAGTGAACCGGTCGCTCGGTCTCTTGCGGGCGAGACGGAAGGCGACCCACAGGGGGATGGCGGTGCCGGCATCCCCCACGTTGTGGATCGTGTCGGCAAGGAGGCCGACGCTGCCCGTGAAGAGAACGACGACCGCCTGGAAGGCCGCGGTCGCGAAGAGGGCGGTGAACGACCACAGCACGGCGCGGGATCCCTTTTCGGTGGTCGTGACAGAGGGATCCGGCAGGGTGTGGCGATGGAGGTGCGTGTGCTTTCGCATGGTCGTTAGATCATGTTCCGGAACCCCTGCTCCTCCAGGCGGGCCGCGAGCTCCTCCCCGTGGACGCGGTCGCGCGTCTCGAGGAGGAGGACGACGGTCGAGTCCCCCGGCGGGCAGTCGGAAGGGAGACGGTCGTGCTCGATGCTGATCACGTTCGATCGTTCCCTGGCGACCGCGGCGAGCAGGGTGGCGAGGGAACCGGGCCGGTCCGGGATGAGAAACCGCAATCGGATAAGGCGCCCCGAGCGGAACAGCCCCTGCTCGGTGATCCGGGAGAGGAAGTTGACGTCGATGTTCCCTCCCGAGAGCACCATCACGGCGGGGAACCGCGTCGGCGGGCGCTTGTAGAGCACCGCCGCCAGCGGTGCGGCCCCCGCGCCCTCCAGCGTGGTCTTCATCTCTTCAAGGGCGTACAGGATCGCCGCGGCAATCTCCTCGTCGTCCACGATGACGACGTCGTCGACCCACCGTCGGGCGGCCTCGAAGGTCCGCTCGCTCATGGATGTCACCGCGATGCCGTCCGCGATCGTGCGCGCCTCCGGACACCCCACGGGACGTCCCGCCGCAAGCGATGGAGGGAGCGACGAGGCCCCCTCCGCCTGTACCGCAACGAGTTCCGCATCCGGATAGATCTCCTTCACGGCGGCTCCGATCCCGGCGAGAAGTCCTCCGCCGCCCACAGGGACGTAGACCGTTCCGGGAGGGCCGATTTCCTCGACGAGCTCAGCCCCCAGCGTCCCCTGCCCCGCGATCACCAACGGGTCGTCGAAGGGGTGCACCATCACAAGTCCGGAATCCTGCGCCAGGGAGGCGGCATGCCTTGCCGCGTCGTCGAAGGTTTCCCCGTGATGGATGATGCGGATGTTCTCCCCGCCCTCTCGCTGGGCAGCGGCCGACTTCGACACCGGGGCCCACATGGGCATCACGAGGGTCGCGGGGATTCCCGCCTCTTTCGCGGCGCGGGCGACGCCGCGGGCATGGTTCCCCGCGCTTGCCGCGATGACGCCGGACACCTGGTTACGGTCCAGGGCGAGCACCTTGCTGGCGGCACCCCGAATCTTGAACGACCCGGAATTCTGGAGGTTTTCCAGCTTGGAGAGAACCCTTCCGCCCGCCCGTTCGGACAGCGGGGCTTCCTCGACCAGCGGAGTGGCATACGCCAGCCGGTAGACTCGCTGCTTTGCCGCGATCACGTCCTTGCGCCCGAAGTCCACGCGTCTTCCCCCGTTTTCTCGCTGGAGGATCCTTACACCAAGTGTATCCGGATCGGCAGGCTCCCCGCCACACCGTCGTAGGTTCCTTCCCTCAGAGACCTGCCAGCGCCTGACGCAGGTCCCCGATCAGGTCGTGGGCTGCCTCCATCCCGATCGAGAACCGGATCATGGAGTCGGTAATTCCCCTGTTCTGCCGCTCTTCCGGGGTCAGCCCGATATGCGTGGTCGTCATCGGCTGGGTTGCGAGGCTCTCCGGGCCGCCGAGGCTGGGGGCGATGGTGATCAACTCGAGGGCGTCGACAACCTTCGTCGCGTCCCGCCCCGACCCGTCGATCTCCAGGGTCAGCATCCCCCCGAACCCGGACATCTGTGACCTTGCCAGTTCGTACTGCGGAAAATCCGGCAGTCCCGGATAGAGGACCCGGGCAACCTTCGGATGATCATTCATCGCTTCGGCTATGGCCAGCGCGGTCCGGTTCTGCCTCTCCACGCGGATGGGGAGTGTCCTCAGGCTTCTCGACAGCAGAGCGGCGATCTCGGGGGCCACCATCTGTCCCAGGTTCTTTCGCCAGGGCGCGACCGGCTCGATCAGTTCCCTGGGTCCCATGAGAGCGCCGCCCGTGAGGTCGCTGTGGCCTCCCAGGTACTTGGTGGCGCTGTGCACGGCGATGTCTGCACCAAGTGCCAGCACCTGCTGGTTCACGGGGGTGGCGAAGGTGTTGTCGACGGCCACCAGCGCCCCGTACGAGCGGGCGAGTCTGCCTATCTCCCGGATGTCGAAGATCTCCATCGTCGGGTTCGTGGGGGTCTCGAAGAAGACGAGGCCAGGCCCCTCCTTCAGGGAGTCCTCCAAGGTTTCCGCCTTCTCTCCCAGGATCAGGAACGTCGGGATCCCCACGAGGGGAAGCTGTTTGGCGAGCAGTTCCAGCGTGCCGCCGTACGCGTTCCCGAGGCAGACGATCCCCTTCCGGCCGTGGGCGAAGAAGAGCGCTGCCTCCGCCGCCATGCCTGAGGCGAACACGAGGGCCGACTCCGCGTTTTCCAGGCTTGCGAGCTTGACCTCCACGCTCCGGATCGTTGGGTTCAGGCCATACCGGGTGTAGAGGTTCCCAGGGCGCCTCCCCTCGACGACGTCGAGGAGATCGGCGGTGGACCGGAACCCGAAGGTGGTGGTGTTGTAGATCGGCGTGTGCGGAGATCCCTCTGCGTCCCGTATCTCCCCCGCATGAACGCATCGTGTGGAAAGATCGTGATTGTTCTCCATTGCCCCCCCCTTCTTATAATCGTCTCGAGCTGGTTTCATCAGCCTGTCATCTGGATCGTCAGCCCGGAGTGATTACATTGTAGCGTTCGGGGGATCGGAAATGGTGATACCTGAAAGACTGTTCGTCATCCCCTACGGTCTCGCCGAAGGCGGCGGCATCTTTCGAATCCCGCTTTCCCGGGAAAGATCCCTTTCCTGCCCGGACATCGGGGATTCCTCCTACAATGGAGAGGAAGGAAGGGGATACCGATATGGGACGGCGGATCTACCTCGATTTCAACGCGAGCACGCCGATCGCCCCCGAAGCGGTCGAGGCGATGCGTCCGTTCCTCCTCGGGCATTACGGGAACCCGTCGAGCCTCCACTGGGCGGGGGTGCCCGCAAAAGACGCAGTGGAAACGGCGCGCGGGCAGGTGGCCTCGACCCTTGGCTGCGACCCGTCGGAGGTGGTGTTCACGAGCGGGGGAAGCGAGGCGAACAACCACGCCATCAAGGGGATCTTCCTCGCGAACCGGGGCAGGGGGGACCACATCGTCACGACGGCGGTGGAGCATCCGGCGACGATCGAGCCGTGCCGGTTCCTGGAAAGGTCGCTTGGTGCAAGGATGACCGTCCTTCCCGTGAATCGGTTCGGAATGGTCGATCCGGACGACGTAAGGAAGGCCATTACTCCGCGCACCATCCTGATCACCGTGATGCACGCCAACAACGAGGTGGGGACGGTCGAACCGGCTTCCGAGATCGCGAAGATCGCCCGCGAGGCGAAAATCCCCTTTCATACCGATGCGGCGCAGACCGTGGGGAAGATCGCGACCGATGTGGACGATCTGGGGGTGGACCTTCTCTCCGTGGCGGGACATAAGGTGTACGCCCCCAAGGGCGTCGGGGCGCTCTACATTCGGGAGAGGACGCGGGTCGAGCCCTTCGTGCATGGGGCGGGGCACGAAGGGGGGCGGCGCGCGGGGACCGAGAATGTGCTCCTCGCCGTGGCGCTGGGAGCCGCCTGCGCCGCGGCCCGGGAGTGGGTAGGCATGCCCCGGGTAAAGGCCCTGCGGGACCGGTTCTGGGAGGGACTCAAGGAACTCTTCGGGGAGCGGGTGACCCTCAACGGCCACCCGTCGGAGCGCCTGCCAAACACGCTGAACGTAAACTTCATCGGACGCATCGGCGCGGAGGTATTAGCCTCCCTTCCGGGAGTCGCCGCCTCCACGGGCTCTGCCTGCCACGCCGGTTCGGTCACCCTTTCCCCGGTGCTGGTCGCCATGGGGGTCCCCCCCGGAGAGGGGATGGGCGCGGTCCGGTTCAGCCTCGGCCGGACGACGACCCGGGAGGAACTGGAGGAGGTACTCCGCCTTCTTGGGAAGTCCCTCCGCTAGACGGCCCCCGGGCACCCGATCGGATTGATCGCCGCTCCTTCCCACAATTCCCGCGGCGTGCCATGATAAAAAAACCGAAGGAATACGCGTCGCCGCCCCTGTAAAGTGTGGCGATCGGCTGGAACGTAAAAGACCAGTGTGAGGAGCCCAGGTGGCATCGGGACGAATCCTTTTTATCGACGACGACCGTGCAGGACGGGAGGTGGCGCTGTTCAACCTGCGAAAGGCGGGGTACAGGGTCGAGGCCGCCTCCGACGGAGCCGAAGGGCTTGCCGCGTTCTCTCCGGAGAAGTTCGACCTGGTGATCACGGATGTCAAAATGCCCGGGATTTCCGGGATCGAGGTGCTCCGCCGCATCCGGACGCAGGCAAAGGATATCCCCGTGCTCGTCATCACCGCCTTCGGGAACGTGGAAACGGCGGTGGAGGCGATGAAGGAGGGGGCGTACGACTTCATCGGGAAACCGTTCCACCGGGA
>DATHRT010000021.1:0-2896 GCA_035464915.1 Candidatus Limnocylindria bacterium | reverse complement strand
TCCGCCGATGGACAGGTACCAAACCCTCCACGGATCGGAGTCGTTCCTTCTGGATCTTTTCAAGGGATGCGATCCGTGCCTGGTACCCGGACGACTTCGATTCGGGCAGGTTCGCGGCGCCGGAGAGAGCGGCCCGTGCCTCGTCCAGCATCGCGGACACAAGTTCCTTGTCCGCACCCTTCCCTTTTTTAAGTGCCTCGACAACCTCGGAGAGCCTCCGCTCGGAGAACGTGAGCTTGAGTTCCACCCGCTCCTCCGGATCAGCGGTCAGTGCGAAGCGAACCCGCT
Organism: Candidatus Limnocylindria bacterium; assembly: GCA_035464915.1. Taxonomy (GTDB): domain Bacteria; phylum Desulfobacterota; class Deferrimicrobia; order Deferrimicrobiales; family Deferrimicrobiaceae; genus CSP1-8. The sequence continues at coordinate 2,608 of DATHRT010000021.1, read as the reverse complement.
CCGTGAGGATCTTGACCGGGTACAGGAAGTCCCCCGGTACGGTCCGGGCGGAAAGCTCCACGGAGCTGGCCCCGAGGATAAGCATGACGATTCCCGCGAACGCCGCCTTGGCCCAGGCAGATCCCCACAACCATCCCCATCTTCGACGGGCGACATCCTCCTGTTTTTCCTCGATATTCGCCAACTCCCGTCCCAGCCGAAGGAGGGCCGCGGAAGCCCCTGGTGCGATTGCCTCCTCTGGACCGGACACCTCCTTTACTTCCCGGGCGAGGATGACCAGTTCCTCCACTTCCTGCACGTGGGCGGGATACGCTGAAAGGAACGCCTTCCAATCCTCTCCACGCGATTCCATCTCCAGACAAATGTCGAGGAGTTCCTCGGCTGATCTCATGACCTCTTCTCCAAAACATCCTTCAAGGCCGCCAGGGCACGGAACTGGAGCGCCCGAACTGCGCCGGCCGAGCGGCCCATCATCGCCGCCACTTCGTCATGGTCGTATCCCATGACAAACCGCAGAATCACCGTCTCCCTCTGTTCTTCGGTCAAAACCTGAAGGCCTTTTCTCAACCGGTCACCATCGAGTTTCCGTTCCACGGCGGCACCCGGGTCGTTCCCTCCCGCGATCTCCTCCGGAAGCGTCATCTCGCCCGATCGGACGGCCCGTTTCCGGTAATGATCGGTCAGCACGTTCCCGGCGATCCGGAAGAGCCACGCTTCCATGTTCCCCTTCTGCCCCCGGATCGCGCCGAGCATCCGCACGAACACCTCTCCGGCAAGGTCCTCGGCATCCCGGAGGTCGTCCACCTTGTAGGAGACGTACTTATAGATCCGCGGATAGAGCCGTTCGCAGATCTGCGCCAAGGCACCTGCGTCTCCATATCGGGCCGCCTCGACTACCGGCGGCGGGATCTTTTCTTCCACGGGCCTCCCCTTGCAATACTTAAGACGGACCTGGCGACGTCCCGTTACGCGTCCTTCGCATCCGGCAGCTTGGGCGCCACATCTTGTGATTGCCGCTGAAATCGTTTCTGGGGAATCGACTCATGGCCAAACCACCATTTCACGTTATACGGTGGGATATTGTATGTCGTCTTAAGAAGTGAGAATCTTCGGCCTCTGAGTTAAGGTACGGTTTCCTCCTCCGGCTCCAGCGGTTTTGTGTTCGCTTCTCTGCGCCGTGCCAGCGTCTCTTCCTTCAATCTCGCCCGACGCTCCAGGATCGATTCCCTTCTCCCGTAGTACACGTCATCCGGCGTTACGTTGCCCAGCGCCTCATGATACCGATGCTCGTTGTAAAAAGCGATGAACCGGCCGACCTCCCTCTCCAACTCCTCCGGCGTCTCCCACACGAACAGGTTCACCTGCTCCTTGCACGAACGGTGATACCGCTCGATCTTCCCCATCGTCTGGGGATGATAAGGGGACGACAGGATATGCCCCAGCCCCCGGGCCTCCAGGTACTCCCCGAAGGGCCTCGAGATCAGCGCTGCCCCGTTGTCCGACAACAGTTTCGCGCGGTCTTCGGCAGGGACCCGATCCATTCCCGTCGCCTCGCACGCCAGCTCCACCACCTCGCTGAAAGCATCCGCGCCCAGGGAGGTCTGAAGCCTCCAGGCCAGGACCTTCCGGCTAAAATCGTCCAGCACCGAGATCAGGTAGTACCACCCCCACCGTTTCACCAGAAGGTGCGTGGCATCGGTCTGCCACATCTGGTTCACACGTTTGGTTCGGGTGTGAAACTCCCTGGAGGCGAGGAAGGTCCTCGATTCCTTCGGCTTGATCCATCCCGCCTGACGGAGAAGCCGGTACACCGTGGACTCCGATACCGTGAATCCGCAGGTGTCCGCCATGTGGCAGGCGATCTCCCGGCTGGACCACTCCGGATACAAAAGTGCAACGCTTAAGATCTTCGCCCGTTCCTCCGGCAAGAGCTGGTTCCAGTTCCGCTCCCGGAGAGGTTTGCGGTCGTGAAGACCCGGGACCCCCGAGGCTCGGAACCGTTGCCGCCATCGGTAAAAGGTCGAAGGGGAGATCGCAAGCCGGGCCAGGGCCTCGGTCCTCTGCACCCCGGAACCTTCGACGGCTCGTAGAATCTCCAACTTCTTGTCCGCGCTCATCCGGACGTACCGCCGCCGCCCTACATCCCGAGACTTTTTTTATACTTCATCGTCTCCAGGACCGATTCCGCCAGCGCCTTCTTCAACGAGGCGTTCTCCTCCTTTAATCCCCGCACCTCCTCGGTCGTGGCGTCCCGCAGCGTCTCTCGCGTCAGCCCGTTCTTCCCCGCATCCAGAAATGCCTTGGACCACCGGTAGTACATCGTCGGGGCGATCCGCTCCCGGCGGCAAAGTTCCGAGATCGGGGTCTCCCCCCGCAGGCCTTCCAGCACGATCCGGATCTTCTCTTCGGTAGAGTACTTCTTGCGGGTGGCTTTGCGGATTTGCGCAACCACGTTCTTCTGCATCGGAGGCTCCTTTCCGGTTGCCCAAAGGCAACCTTCCCGGAGCCGGAGAGATCTGTCAAGCCCCCGGAATCCCGTTCCCCGACAGGCCCGACCTGTACCTTAATTTCCTCTCAACTCGATTCCCATTTCTTATGACGTTGAACA
>DATHRT010000020.1:0-5274 GCA_035464915.1 Candidatus Limnocylindria bacterium | reverse complement strand
TGAGAAAAGGGAAGGAGTCTACTTCCGATGAAAACCATTATATTGGTGAGACACGCCAAATCGAGCTGGAAGGATTCCCGCCTGAAGGATTTCGACCGGCCCCTGAACAAACGAGGGAAACGGGATGCCCCCTTCATGGGGAAGAAGTTGAAGGATAGGCAAGTGATGCCGGATCTGATCCTGTCGAGCCCCGCCAAGAGGGCGAAGAAGACTGCTACTTCCATTGCCGAAGAGATCGGGTATCCCAAAAAGAAGATTCGATACGACGACAAGTTGTATCATTCCGGTGCGAGTGCTCTGCTCGAAATCGTGAGAAACCAGGATGACGGGCATGGAACCATCATGCTGTTCGGGCACAATCCGGACTTGGGCGACCTGGCGGAAATGTTGCTCAAACGGGACCCGGTATATACTATCCCTACCACCGGTGTGTACTGCATCCGGTTTGCGGTACCTCGCTGGGAGGACGTACGGGAAAGGAAAGGGGAAACCGTCTTTTTTGACTATCCGAAACGGTACCAGGTGGATTCCGCTTGACCCGATCGTTTCCCGTCCGGACCCGCAGGAATGCGACAGGAACCCCCTCCGCGACGAACAGAGGTTCCCGGAATGCTCCTTCCCCTGAGATACCGTTTCCCGGACGGGTATGATGTCGGGCGATTGATCCGTGAACTGGTCGAACGGTATCGGGTACGAACCGAGAAATCCGAATCCGAGATCATTTCGTTCTACGATACGTTTGACTGGCGCTTGTATCATCGGTCGCTGGTTTTGTATACGGCCGGAACCAGGCTGTTCCTGCGCAGACTGTTCGAAACCGCGACCATACACCATGCGGAAATCACCGCTCCTCCCGTCTTCCTCCGGGATATTCCCGACGATGATCTCAAGAAAGAGCTGGCACCGATATTGAGTGTCCGGGCACTCCGGAAACTGGCGGAACTGCATTCCCGGTCGACGCTGTATCGTATCAAGACCCGCGAGGGGAAAACCGCGGCTCGTATCATCCACGAGGAAATTCGGATCTCCCCGGACACGGACGGCCCGGCGCTGGCGGAAACCCTTTGGTGGAAACCGGCGAGAGGTGGCTTGGGGGAATCCCGGGAAGTTCGCAAGCGATTGGAGGAAGCCGGATTCACCGCAAACGAAAAGGAAGATGACTTCTTCGCGGCGATGAAAGAAAGCGGGAAAGAGCCGGGCGATTATTCCACGAAACCGGACATACCGCTCGATCCCGGGATGCGCTCGGACGAGGCCGTAAAGATCGTGTTGCGCTTTCTGTTGCAGGTTATGCGGGCCAACGAAGAGAACCTGGAAAAGGACCTGGATACGGAATTTCTCCATGATTATCGGGTGGCTCTGCGTCGTACCCGTTCGGCCTTGAGCCAGATGAAGCGCGTGTTCCCGGGGGAGATTACCCGACGGTTCCGGAAAGAGCTGTCTTCCGTGGGGAAGGTCTCCAACCCGCTGCGGGATCTGGATGTCTATCTCCTGAACGAAGACGCCTGCAGGGAAATGCTTCCCGCATCCCTGCGGGACGACATCGATCCGCTGTTCGATTACCTGCGGGAAAAACGATCCCGGGTATTCCGCGAAGTCATCCGGAGAGGCAAGTCGAGAACATTCCGGAAACTGTTTCAGGAATGGGAAGAATTTCTGCAGGAACCGGGAACGGATGTTCCGACAGCCCCCGATGCCGCGCTTCCCATACGGGAAGTGGCGCAAAGGAGGATCCGTAAGAAATACGAGCGTATTCTCAGGGAGGGGAACCGGGTCCTCGACGACCCGAAGGGCGAGGGGCTGCATCTTCTTCGGATCGAATGCAAGGAACTGCGATACCTTCTGGAATTCTTCTCTCGCCTGTTTCCGCGCCGGAAGATCCGTGTCCTGATCGAGCAATTGAAGAAACTGCAGGACCTGTTGGGATCCTATAATGATCTCCGTGTTCAGGAGCAATATCTTCTGGATGTCGCCCGGGAACTCCGGGAAACCGGTCGGCAGTCGAAAAAAACACTGTTGGCCATCGGCAGTCTGGTGGGAACGCTGAACCGGGAACAGCAGACGTTGAAAGACGCTTTTGCCGAGACCTTCGCCGAATATGCATCGCCAGAAAACCAGAAGTCTTTCCGGGCTCTTTTCCCTTCCGACAAGTAGGGGGAAAAGGGGACTTCCGGCTCCCGGCCCAGGTCGATCCCGAGGGGACGAACCGCTGCGAGGCTGGATCGGGAACCGGCGATGAGGCTCAACCGCTCCAGCGGTAGCCGACTCCGAGAACGAAGATATCGCTGTCGCGGTCGTTATCGGTCATGACCCGGTTCCAGTGGACCCGGCAGAGCCAGGCGTCCGAAACCCGGTAGGCAGCGCCGAGCGTCACGAGGCCGGCGGCGTCAAGCTCCCCGCGGGGCTCGTTCTCCGATATCCAGTCCTGGAAAGCGTACACACCGGCCCCGATGCCGAGCACCAGCCGGCGGTCGAGGAACGCGTCCTTTGCCCAGATCTGGCCCGCGAGCCCGGTTCGCGCGATATCCTGCCGGTCGTTCTCGAGGAGCAGGGACAACGTGATGTCGAAGTGGTCGGAGAATCCCCGCCGGTATTCGAGCCCTCCGGCGATTCCCAGATGATCCTCAAGGTTGTTGCGGACGGCGACTCCGAGGAACGGCGTCACCTACGTATGGGCGGTTTTCCGGGAAAGCGTGCCGGAAGACCGGGGTGTCCCGGCGTCGTCCTCTCGGGCCTGTTTCCCCAGGTTGTATCCCGCTCCGAACAGGACCAGATTCGTTTGGGTCTGCCCCCGCGGTTGGATGTGGTGAAACGAGAGCCGCAAGACCCACGGTGTTCTGGTGCGATAGGAAGCCGACAGGCTGTAGACCGCCGACAAGCCGTGCTCATTGGCGTGTCCCCCGTTTGTCAGGGGCTTGGTGTCGAAGTACTGGTACGCGCCTGCGCCGAAGGAGACCGAGGCCCGGTTCTTCCATGACGGCAACCGGCCCCAGGCCTGCAGGGCAAAGCCGTCGCGGTGATCTTCCGGGAGGTGTCCTTCGTTGATCCAGGACGCGGACAGGGCGAATGGACTTGCGAAATCGTGCCGGAAGTCGAGCTCCCATCCGTAGCTCGTTGCGTCGGTGTCAGCCGCCGTCGCGCCGGCGAGAAGGGCGATCTCGGCAGCAGGTGAGAGGTTCGGCAGGACCGGGAGAAGCGTGAGGAGGACCGCGACGGAGGCGCGGAAGGTCACTGCGGCGGGAGAACCGAACCCGAGTAGAAGACTTCGCATCCTTCTCCCGGGACGGGCTTCTCCGGTGACGGCGGCGTCTTTCCTGTGGGTTCTTTTCCCTGCGCGGTGATTGTCTCCGCGATCCGGGGGAGGCGGAAAGCCCCCTGTACGGTCTGTTCGGCCCGGGCGCAGCCCCTGTCGTCCACGAGCACGACCACGATGTTGTCAAACTGGCCGCCCGGGAGGTCGATCCTGCCCGTGAGCGCGACCCGGTGCCTTTTCGTGGCGAGTGCTGCGTCTTCCGCCGCGAACATGCCATCCTTTATTGTCCAGGACGACACAAGCGTTCTGACCAGGCCTTCCTCCCCCTCTTTTTCCCCCTTGGTATCCGGTCCGAGAAGTCCCTCGGCGGCCGCTGTGAAGAGCGGGCCGGGCAGGAGGAGGGCCCCCATCCGCGCGAGAGGGGTCGATTTCCCTTTCCGTATTGCCGACAGCAGCGGGTCGGGATCGAAGTCGGGGACCTTGAGATCGTTTCCTTTCCAGGAGATGTCGCCGGTCATCGTCCCGGCCAACGCATCCGGATCCTCCCCTTTCATGAACAGGTTGAAGGAGAGGTCCGCCTTTCCCGCAAGGAGCCCGCGCTTTCCGCCCGCCGCCGCGTACATCTGCCCGATGTCGGAACCCGTTTGCGAGAACTGGATATGGACCAGGGGAGTCAACACCGAGAGATTGATCCACACGCTTCCCTCTCCGGTCCCGCCGAAGGCCTGCAGGGTGACCGGGTGGATCTCGTAGTTTCCGTTCTTCGCCGTCATTTCGGACGCGAGTGCCGAGGTTTCCCAGGCGCCGACGGCCGTCCTTGCCGCCTTCACGCTTCCCGAGAAGGAGACGCTCCGGAACAGGTCCTCCCCGGTCGATTCCCCGAACGTGATGTCCCGCAGGATCAGTTCGAGCCCATCCACTTCGGCCCGGATCGAGGAATCCTTGCTCGCATAGGAGACTATCCCCCCGGATACCGAGAGCCGATCGATGCGGTGGAAGGTCCCGGGCAGGGCCTCCCGGGCGGCACGAAAAGGTTGGGAAAGATATCTATCGAAGGCGAACGGTCCGCTTCCGGTCCGTTGGATGGAAAGTTGCGGTCGAATAAGTTCCACTTCCCGGAAGCGGACCCGGCTCCACAATAAAGGGAGGATCTTCAGGCTGGCCCGCATCCTTTCCACGCGGATGACGGTTGCCCCGCGTCGTGAAACATGGATATCGGCAAGCGAAACCCCGAGCGGGGGGAAAAACTCGATTTTCATCTCCCCGCGGATTTGGACGTCCATCCCGAGGACCCGGGACGCCTCGGTTTCGAGCCTTGGCCGGTACCTGCTAATGTCGACAAAAAGGACCAAGGCGAGGACGGCAAGCGCCAGGACCGCAACGATCCCGGCGATTACGCGCAGCGCACGGTTTTTTCCTTTACCCTTGGCCATCGCTTTCTTCCGGGAACCAGTTTACCCGTATCTCTCCTCCGATTCCAACATCACCCGGTACCCGTGCGCAACGTCGCTTCAAAATTCCTTTGGGAAATGGGAGCTTCTTGTGGGGGTGCTCACGTTATCCAGAAGATGGCGATGCGCCGGCAAGGGATTTCGCGGAGGAGTCGCGGGTGAACGCCACGGCTGCGAAGCTCACGGCGGACCGGGTAGGGTCTTCGTGCCAGACGTCGTAGTCCAGCACCGTCCCGTGTATGCCGGGCAGAACGGCCAGCAGGGTCCACAACGTCGAGAATCCGCAGATCCGGTACCGGTTCCGGGAGCGGGCTCCCGCCAGGAAGAGGGCGGAGGCGTTCCCCGCCGTGAGCGCGTCCAGAATCTCCCGGTCAAAGGCCGTGAAATCTGGCTCGAGCGACCGGCCCGTATGGGGGTCCCCGAACTTTCGCCCGACGTGGGAGAGGTCGACGCCCGCCACGACGAGCTTGCTCCCCGGCGGCTCGGAAATCCAGGCGGAAACCTCCTCGACGAAGGAAGCGATGCCCGGCGCCTCGAGAGGGGAGCGAACCGTTTCGAAGAGGTCTTCCA
>DATHRT010000019.1:0-11382 GCA_035464915.1 Candidatus Limnocylindria bacterium | reverse complement strand
CCGGGATTACGGGGCGCTGGAAAGCAGAGCGGCTGTTGCTCCGACGGAGGTCACGGAGCGGGCGTTCGAGGAGTACCATCTCTACACGCTGCCTCGTCCCACGACCGTGCTGGACCGCGAGATCAAGCAGGTGGAGTTCGTCCGCGCATCCCATGTCCCCGCCCGGCGCATCTACGTCTACGACGGGTTCCAATTGGACCAGAGGTATCGCGGGTGGGATTACCACAGCATCCGGACCCGGCCCGAATACGGCACGCGGTCAAGCCCGAAGGTCTGGGTCATGCTCGAGTTTCAGAATTCGGAGAAATCGCACCTCGGCATGCCGCTGCCGAAGGGCAAGGTGAAGATCTACCGGCGCGACGTGGACGGCCGGAACGAATTCATCGGCGAGGACAGGATCGATCATACGCCGGAGGACGAAATCGTGCGGCTTTACACGGGCAACGCCTTCGATCTTGTCGGCGAACGGCGCCAGACGGATTTCCGGCTGGATACGAACAAGCATTGGGCGGAGGAAACGTTCGAGATCAAGGTGCGCAACCACAAGGAGGAGAAGGTCGAAGTCCGCGTGGTCGAACACATGTATCGCTGGATCCAGTGGGAGATGAAGTCGAAGTCGATGCCCTACAAAAAGACCGACGCGCGAACGATCGAATTCCGCCCGAAGGTTCCCGCCAACGGCGAGGTCGTCCTCACCTATACGGTCCATTATTCCTGGTGAGCCGACCTCCGTGGGGCATTTGCCGGTTCCGCAGTCCATGACGAATTTGCAGTAGCTTGTTATGACAGGCCGGGACCGTCCATCCCGGCATCGTAGACACCGAGCCGCAGGTATAAGCTTTCCCGAACACGTTTTCGTCGTCCTGCCGGGCCCGTAAGGTATCCTCGGCCGCGGAGACTTAAGACAATGAAGAGAAGATGATAGACTCAAGGAAAGACTCCCATGAGAGAGAACCTTACCCTCCCCGTCTGGCTCGCCGTAATCCTTTTCCTTCTTGCGGCGTGGGCAGCCTTGGACCGCCTGCTGATCCCAAGCGTCCGATGGTTTCTCCGGCGCCGCGTCAACCTGGTGCTCGAGGAGATCGGGAAACGCCTCCACCTGGAGGTCCGCCCTTTCTCCCTTACCAAGCGGCAGGTGCTGATCGACCGGCTGATGTACGACCCGAAGATCCTTGAGGCGGCGGGAGCCCACGCGAAGGAAAACAACATCCCGCGCAACGTGGTAATGGCGGAGGTCGAGCGGTATGCAAGGGAGATCGTCCCCTCCTTCAACGCGTATGCCTATTTCCGGGTCGGCTACTGGATCGCGAAAAAAACGGCCAGGATTCTCTACCGGGTGCGGGTGGGCTTTACGGACGAAGCGGGGCTTTCCGCCGTCGACCCTCATTCCTCCGTTGTCTTCGTCATGAACCATCGCAGCAATATGGATTACGTTCTCGTGGCCTATCTCGCGGCGACCCGAACCGCCCTGAGTTACGCCGTCGGGGAATGGGCGAGAATCTGGCCGTTGCAGACGCTCATACGGTCGCTCGGCGCCTATTTCATACGACGAAGCTCCGGGAACCCCCTCTACCGTCTCGTGCTGGAACGCTACGTTGCCATGGCCACCGAGGGAGGCGTCGTGCAGGCGGTTTTCCCGGAAGGCGGCCTTACCCCGGACGGGTCGCTGCGCCGCCCGAAGCTCGGCCTTCTCGACTACATGATCCGCTCCTTCTCCCCCGGTGAGGGCAGGGACATCGTCTTCATCCCGGTGGGAATCAACTACGACCGCACCTTCGAGGACCGCAGCATGCTGATCTCCCTGGACAGGGAGGCCCCGAGAAAAAGCCTGCCGTTCGTGATCCTCACCTCGCTGAGATTCCTCCTGCACAACCTGTTTCTCGTGGTCCGCGGCCGCTGGTACCGGTTCGGCTACGCCTGCGTCAACTTCGGCTCGCCCGTCTCCCTTACGGAGTATTGCCGCCGGCTCGGCGTCGACTTTCGTTCTTTGGAGAAAGAAGAGAGGTTCCGGGAGGTGGAGAGGCTGGGCGGGGAACTCATGAAGGATGTCGGGAAGGTGATGCCGGTGCTGCCGGTCTCTCTCGTGGCGACCGCGTGCCTGAACCTGAGGGAGGCCCGCTGGAGCGAGCTCGACCTGAAAACCGAGGCCCACCGGCTGCTCGCCGCGCTTACGGCGGGGGGCGCCCACATCTACATCCCCCGCAGGGACCACGATTACGCCGTCAACGTCGGGTTACGGATGCTTACCCTTCGTCATTTGGTGGAGGAAAAGGAGGGGCTCTATTGCGTCAACCCGCATAACGTCGCCCTCCTGCGATACTACGCCAACTCCATCCGCCATCTGTTCCCCGCGCCGCCTTCCCACGCCCCAAACAATCTTAGCGTTTGAGCTCTTCGATCAGAATTTCCCGCAGCGTCTCCGCGATCGGGTACGGTCCTGTTTCCAGGGCTCTTTCCGTGCATTCCAGCGCTTCTCTGCGCTTGCCTTGCAGCCTCAGGACACTGGCCTTGCTCGTCCATGCCTCGGTGCAATCCGGATGCACGCCGATCGCCAGGTCATAGACCACGATCGCCTCATCATACCGTTTCGCGGTCGCAAGTCCGTCGGCATCCCTTACGTACTTGTCGGCGAGGTCTTCGGGGTCCATCGGGCTATCCGTGTCCTACGAATCCCGGTGGGCGGCGTCCGAAGCCAGCTTCCCCAGAAATCCTTTCATCTTCCCGAGGACCTCGTCACATCCCGTGATGCCGTGGCGGTCTTTCAGGACTTCCGGATCGCTGTAACCGACCCAGACCGCGCCGTTTCCATCCTCCCACACCAGCATCTTCAGGGGAAGATCGATGCCGACGCTTTGCTCGCACATCAACAGGGGAGTACCCCCTTTGGGATTCCCGAAGATCAGCACCTCGGTCGGGCGCAGCGGCATGCCGACCGTCCTCGCCCCTTTGGCATGATCAATGCGGTTGAACAGTTTCATTCCCCTTTCCTTCGTCAGGCGCCCGACCCGATCCGCGGTTTCCTTCGCTCCGAAGGAACTCTTCACGGTTACCAGGCCTTCCCCCGCGGATGCCGCCGGGACCGCAAACAGGGCGAGCAACAGCAGGTAAATCGGTATTTTTCGCATATCACCTCTCCCTTCGGAAAACGGATCGTGTTGTCGCCGGCGGACGGAAACGGCATCCCTCCGCGAAGGCCTTCCTCCGCATCCCGCTATTAGATGCCATACCCCAGGGAAGTTTCCCCTCGAACCGCGGGTATCTACTCGTGGCCCAGGACGGGGTGCGGCTCGTACGGATCTCCGAGGGCCTTTTGCTCCTCCGCGGTGAGCTCGATCTCGAGGGCCTTGACCGCCTCCTCGAGATGTTCCATCCGGTTCGCGCCGACGATCGGGGCCGTCACGCCCGGTTGGTGCAGAAGCCAGGCGAGAGCGATCCGGGCCATGGAGACCCCGCGTTTCCCGGCGAGATCCGCGACGCCTTTGACAACCGCCTGATCGCCCGGGCGGACGTACATCTCCTTCTTGTACGTGTCCGTGCGGGCGCGGACGGTTCGCCCGTCCTCCCCGGGAGATGGCGCTCTCGCGAGGAGCCCCCGCGCCAGCGGACTCCAGGGAAGGATACCGATCCCTTCCTTCCGGCAAAGGGGGATCATTTCCCTCTCCTCCTCCCGGTAGACCAGATTGTAATGGTTCTGCATCGTGACGAACCGGCGGTAGCCGCGTTGGTCCGCAGCGCCCAGCATCCGGGCGAGCTGCCAGGCATACATCGAGGATGCCCCGATATAGAGCGCCTTCCCGGAGCGCACGATGCCGTCCAGGGCATCCAGGGTTTCCTCGATCGGCGTGGAGGGGTCGAACCGGTGGATCTGGTAGAGGTCGACGTAATCCGTCCCGAGACGCCTAAGGCTGTCGTCGATCGAGTGCCGGATGTGCTTGCGGGAGAGCCCTCTCTGGTTGGGATCGTCCCCCATCTCGCCAAACACCTTGGTGGCGATGACCACCTTGTCCCGGCCCGGCCCGAAATCCTTCAGGGCCTTCCCGAGGATCTCCTCGCTCCGCCCCCGGGAGTAGACATCGGCGGTGTCGAAGAAATTGATCCCGAGCTCGAGGGCCCTGCGGATGAAGGGACGCCCCTCTTCCTCCTCGAGCACCCACTCCCGCCAGCTCTTCGCGCCGTAAGTCATGCAGCCCAGACAGATGCGGGACACCTTCACGCCGGTCGGGCCCAGATTCACGTATTCCATCTTTTGCCCCTCTCTCTCCCCGGCCTTCTTCCGGGAAGCGATCCCTACCGATTCCCGATCAGCGGAACGATTATTTTCGGGTTCGCCCCCGGAACAACGGTAACGGTTTCCACCCTGTCCACGCCGAGGGGTTCGTTCACAAAACGGAGCCGGTGGTCCCCCACCGGAAGTTCCAGGGAGGAAATCGGCGTCACTCCAAGATACCGTTCCCCCTCGTAGACTTTCGCCCAGGGAACGGCCTGGACCACGGTAAGCGTCCCCGTCAGCCGCGTAAGCGCGATCCGGAAACGGGGAAGCTGCCCCAGCGCATCGGCCGATACACGGCTTGTTACGTACCCCGCCTTCCGGAAAGATACCGTTTTCCCCGCCAGCGGAGCGGTGTCCAGGCGAAATGGCGTCATGCCGAGGGATGGCCCGTTATCTACCCCTACCGAAACGCCTGCCGGGTCTGTCTCGATCCACACCGGGCTCCGCTTTCCGGGCAATAGGCTGTCCTGATCAACCTCCCCGGACCGGGGGCCGGACCGGGACGGCGGGGAAACGGGAGGAGACACAGGCGGTGGCGCCCCGGCATCCGCCTGTCTTGCCGCCGGAGAAGGTCCGGACCCGCCGGCAGGGGAGGCAGTCACCACGGGGGATGTTTTCTTCTCCGCCGGACCGGATCCCCTCCACCACATCACCCCTCCCACGGAAGCCACCACGAGCGCCGACGTCACGCCGATTTTGACCCCGCGTCTTCCCATCATTCCGTACGTTGCCCTCTTCTCCCGGATCAGGCCCGCGTCGCCTGCCCAAGGAAGGGCGTCTGCGACAACCGTGTCCTCCTCTTTCTGCCCCGCCCCGGGAAAAAGGAGATCCCAGAAAGCGAAAAGGTCGGTTCGGGAAACCGTTTCGGGAATTGCCCCGGCGATCGCCTTCGCGAAGACCCCTGCGTCCGGATACCTGTCCTCCTTCACCTGCGACATGCTTTTCCGCAGAATTCCCGAAATCGCCGGGGGGAACCGGTCTCCGGGAAGTTTTTCCGCATCGTGGTCCCTCAACCGGGCAAGAATCTCGTCTCGCCCCTCGCCGTCGAAGAGCCTCCCGGGGAGGAAAAACTCCGCGGCGATCACCCCGGCGGAGAAAAGATCCGAGGAGACGTCCGCCTCCTCTCCTCTGGCCTGCTCCGGAGACATGTAGGAAAATTTCCCTTCCCATCCTTTCGGCCACTCCTCTGCGGCTTGCCATCCCCGCGCTATGCCGAAATCGGTGAGTTTCACCGCCCCTCCCCGCGACAACAGGACGTTGCCGGGGCTTACGTCCCGGTGGATGATTTTCCGGGAATGCAGGTACCCGATTCCGTCCAGCATTCCCTCCACCCAGCACCTCCAGAGAGGGAGAGGAATGGGAATCGACCGGAGGCGGATCTGCGCCGCCGCCTGCGCCATGTTCCATCCGTCGACGAACTCCATGACGAGGTAGTAGGAGTTTCCCCGCTTTCCGAAGTCGAAGACCTGAACGAGATTCTGATGGGAGAGCGATGCCGCGATGCGCGCCTCCCGGACAAACATGTCGCGAAAGCGCGCGATTTCCGTGAGGCGGGGGTGAATCACCTTCACGGCCACTTTCTTCTCGAACCCCTCCTCCCGCCGCAGCCGGCAAAGGTACACCTCGGACATTCCCCCGGAGGCGATTTTCCGGACAACCGCATACCTGTCGGGAAGGCCCGGGACCAACCGGCTACCTCCTCCCCCCTTCGGCGGTGATCCCCAGCTGCTTCATCTTCCGGTGGATGCTGGTGCGATCCAGCCCCAGTTTCTCGGCCGTGCGGCTCACGTTGAATTCGTTCTGCCTGAGCTTCTGCGTGAGGAACTCCTTCTCGAAGGCGAGGACCGCCTCCCGGAAATCCTCCTGGTCGAACACGGCCATGTGCGGCGTCTCCGCCCGGACCGAATCGGCGGCGAGTACGCGCTGGACGGTGTCCTCCCCGATCGCGGGGCCCGTCGAAAGAATCACGAGCCGCTCCACCACGTTGCGCAGCTCCCGGACGTTTCCCGGCCAGGTGTGGGCCATCAGCCGTTCCATCGCCGCTCGGGGGACCTTCTTTCTTTCCTTTCCGTGCTCGGTGCAGATTTCCCCGACGAAATGCTCCGTGATCGAGGGAATGTCCTCCTTCCTGTCGCGCAGGGGCGGTACGACAATCGGAAAGACGTTCAGGCGGAAGTAGAGGTCGTCGCGGAAACGGCCGGCCTCGACCTCCTTCGGCAGGTTGCGGTTCGTCGCGGCGATGATCCTCACATCCGCGTGGATCTTCTCCCCTCCCCCGATCCTCTCGAACTGTTTTTCCTCGAGGACCCGGAGGATCTTCGCCTGCGTCCGCGGGCTCATGTCCCCGACCTCATCGAGGAACAGGGTGCCCCCGTCTCCCAGTTCGAAGCGCCCCCTCCTCCGCACGGTCGCCCCGGTAAACGCGCCCTTTTCGTGCCCGAACAGTTCCGACTCGATCAGTTCGTCGGGGATGGCGGCGCAGTTCACCGCGACGAACGGCCGAGACGCTCGTTTGCTGTGGCGGTGGATCTCGCGGGCGACGATCTCCTTCCCGGAGCCGTTTTCCCCGGCGACGAGAACCGAGGCGTTGGTGGGGCCGGCGGCGGCGATCTCGGCCCGGACCCGCCCCATGGCTTCCGAGTCCCCGACCAGGCGGTACTTCTTCTCGACCCGCTCCTTCAGCTCCACGTTCTCCCGGCGGAGCTGCCCCTGCTCGATGGCGCGGGAGAGGGTGATGAGCAGCTTGGAGAGGGAGATCGGCTTTTCGATGAAGTCGAACGCGCCCATCTTGACCGCCTTCACAGCGGTGTCGATCGTCCCGTGCCCCGAGATCATGATGACGGGTACGATCGGGTACGCCTCCCGGATCTTTTTCAGCGTCTCGATCCCGTCCATGCCGGGCATCCACACGTCGAGCAGTACGGCGTCGACGAACGACCGGGAAAAAACCTCGAGCCCCTGGGCGCCGTCCCCGGCCTGGATCACGTGGTAGCCGTCGTCGGACAGGACCCCTTCGAGCGTCTTCCGGATGTTCGTCTCGTCGTCGATGACCAGCACCGTGTATCCCATGGCGTATCTACCCTTCTCTCTTCGGTCGGACGGGGAATTCGATCTCGAAAACCGTCCCCTTAGGAACGTTGTCGCGCACCTTCACCGTCCCCTGATGGTCGTTCGCAATCGCGCTGACGATGGCCAGCCCCAGGCCCATCCCCCCCTCCTTGCGGGAAAAATACGGCTCGAACAGTCGGTCCCGGTCCCCCGGAGGAACCCCCGGTCCGTCGTCTTGCACGGACACCCGCACGCTTCCCAGCGCCGGCTCGTGACCCACCCGCACCACGCAACGTCCCTGCTTTCCCAGCGCCGCTGCGGCGTTCTCCAGGAGGTTGGTCACCGCGCGCCGGATCTGGAACGGATCGAACCAGACCGGCGGCATCTCCTCTTCCTCGAACTCCCAGGCGATCCCGGGGTGCGCCGTCCGGAAGGTCTCCACGACCGGCCGCAGTTCCTCCCCGAGGTTCCCTTCCTTGAAGGCCGGGGTGGGCATGCGGGCGAACCGTGTGAACTCCTCGACGAGGGATTTCAGCGATCCCACTTCGGAGAGGATCGTCTGGGTGCACTCGGAGAAGGCGGCGTCGTCCTCGTGCGACGCGGCGAATTTTTTCTGCAGCCGTTCCGTGGAGAGCTGGATCGGCGTCAGAGGGTTGCGGATCTCGTGCGCGATCCGGCGCGCGACCTCGCGCCAGGCCATAATCCGCTGGAGCCGCATCGCCTGGGAAAGGTCGTCGAAGGCCACCACCAGCCCCATGTACTCCTCGTCGTCCCCGTGGAGCGCCGTCACGCTGACGCGCAGGGAAATCTGCTTTCCTGCGATGGTGAGATCCACCTGCCGCTCCACCTGCTTGCCCGGCGTCTCCCCCACCTCGCGCGAAAGGGTGCGAACGACGTCGTAGTGCTCCTCCCGGACGACTTCCTTGTACGGCTTCCCCAGCACCTTGTCCGTCTTGATCGCGAGCATCCGCTCCGCCACCTTGTTGATCATCACGATGCGGCCCCCCCGGTCGATGACAATGACCCCGGTGGAGATGTTCGTAAGGATCGTCTCGATGAACTGGCTCCTCCTTCGAAGTTCCTCGAACGTGGCGGAAAGGGATACGTTGGCATCCTCGAGACTCTTCTTCATCTCCTTGAGATCCGACGTCATCCGGTTGAAGGAGCCGACCAGGTGGCCGAATTCGTCGTCGGAGCGGTAGTCGAGCCGTACGGCAAGGTCCCCGGATGCCACCTTCTGCGTCCCCTCCGCCAGCATCTGGACGGGGACGGTGATCTGCCGCGCGAGATAGATCCCCATCCAGGAGGCGGCAAACACCACGAGCAGGGTGATGAGGATAAGAGTGGCGATGTAGCTGGCCCGGATCGGGTCGTCGAGGAGCCGCACCTGGTGGTACTCGTCGTATGTTTTCGCGATCTCCCGAATCCGTTTCGCCTCCCGGGGCGGGATCGTCTTCACCGCTACGACGACTCTTCCGTCCGGCAGGTGCCGGACAGCGGAAGCATACGAATCGCCGATGATCGTCATCACGCCCTTGCCCCGGATGGTTCCCTCCTCTCCTTTCAGGCGGGACCGGATCTGCGCGGCAATCTCTCCGGGCACGCCCCCGCTCACCGCCGCAAGGCCGGTTTTCCCCACCAGCAGGAGCGAGACATCGCGGGGCAGCCCCTGCCTGACGGTGTCCAGGGAATCCTGCAGGGAGCCCTTTTTTTCCTTTCGGAGAACGGCGGTCGCCGCCCGGTTCGCCGCGCCCGAAAGGTTATCGGCCTCCTTCTCGAGGCTCCCCCGGGCGATGTCGAGCGCGCTGGTCAGGGCAACCCCGACCCTGCCGCCGATCCACGACTTGATGCTCGTCGTGGTGATATTGGTGGCCGCGATGAACAGAATGATCGTGGGAAGGAGGGAAAAGGAGATGAAGATGAGCACCAGGCGGGACCGGATCTTCGCCCCCAGGATGTTCCGCTTCCGGTCCAGAATCAGCTTGAATACGTTTCGGGTGACGAGGAAGATCAGCAGGACGATCAGGATGACGTTGATGTTGATGAGTGCGAAGATGATGATGTTGCTCGTGAAGGCCACCGTGCCGCCGATCGCCCCCAGGCGCGCCTCCAGGATCGTGAGGCCGACCACCAGGACGGCTACGATCCCGATGGCAAACCGCTCCCGCCTCCTCTTTGCCCGCTCGTTATCCGGGGATAGATCCGGCGTCCTGGGAGAGAATTCTTTCATGGCGCGGAAATGTCTCCTCTCGCCCATTCGGTCTCCACGTCCCACAGGGAGGAGAAGAAAAAGATCGAACGGAGCGGATCCGACAGGCCCACCTTGTCGAGGCGCGTCCGGACGATTGCCCTATACCGCTTGCCGCGCGCAACCTCATAGGAAAGAGGAACGATCACCTCGTAGCGGGTCATCCCTGCGAGCGCAGAGAAGATGTCCGGCAGGAGTTCCACATCCTCGCCCCGGTTCAGTTGGTATACGCGCGAGAGGGCGTCATAGCGGACGGAGCGGGAAAAGGTGATCTCGCCGACCGTCGTGTCGAACCAGTTACGGTGATGCCGCTGGACACGAACGACGGTCTTGAAGGAAATCTCGATGCCGCTTTTAAGCGCCTCCACCATTTCGGGGGTAAAGGCGTTGCGCAGGGTGAATTGCACGAGGGCACTGCGTCCCTTGGCCTGTCCATGAATGTCCGTGATGCGTGGTTTCGGGGGGGCGGCGGAGGAGAGGCCGGGCGCCACGAGAACCCCAAGGAAAATCAGCGAAATAGCAACGTAGCGCAACACTTCCTCCCCGGACATTATACCGGGCTGAGGCATACCTGCAACAGCGGGAAACTTCTTGGGAAAGAGGGGGGTGAGTGGCCCTTTACAGGCCACTCAAAGGGGGATTAGGCAGTGACCTGTATATCCACGGGGACCTTCCCCGGGCTGACAGGCGATTCGGGTGATGCGGAATACACGGGTGATGCAAGATATTCGGCAACGACATGGTTTACCGTATGCCCCGGACGGATGGCGAGGAAGCAGCCTCGCACGGGGCGCCCCAGCAGGGCCAGGTCGCCGATAAAGTCGAGCAGCTTGTGCCGGGCGAACTCGTTGGGGAAACGGAGTCCTCCCGCATTGTGCACCTTGTCGCCCTCGACGACGATCGCGTTATCGAGAGACCCCCCCTTGGCAAGACCGGCCGCGCGGAGGGCATCGATTTGTTCCCGGAGGACGAAAGTCCTCGCGGGGGCGATTTCCTTGAGGAAATTCTCGGGAGTAAGGGTAACCTTCGCCCACTGCCTCCCGATGGCGCTTGCCGGGAAGTCGACCGTCACCAATATTTCCATTTCCACGCCGGGGGAGAGGACCACCATCGACCCGTTCTGCCGGATCTTGTCGTTCTCCCAGACACGCAGGAACTTCCTGCGGAGGTCCTGCCGGGCGGGGCCGGCGGCGGCTATCGCCCGGGAAATCTCGAGTGCGCTGCCGTCCAGGATCGGGAGTTCCGGCCCGTCCACCTCGATCCGCGCGTTGTCGATCTCCATTCCGTAGAGTGCGGCAAGAAAATGTTCCACCGTGGAGACTTTCGCGCCACCGGCGGAAAGCACTGTCGCGTAGGCTGTTTCGACCACGTTCTCCACCCGCGCGGGAATTTCGGTATTCGTGTCCGTTCGGAGGAAGACGACCCCGGTATCCGGGTCCGCCGGAAGAATTCGTGCGCGGATACCCATTCCGGTATGGAGCCCTGTGCCGGTAAAGGAAAGCGGCTTCGAAACCGTATGCTGAAAAACGTTCATCCCATTCTCCCGACGATAATCCTGCCCTTTTGAATTGCAAACGGCATGCCAGGTAAGAGAAAGAGCAAAGTCTATGTTTCCAATTGGTTATACCCTGGCTGCGGAGGGAACATCTTCATGTGTTGCATTTGTGCAACGCCCCCTGTTGCCGGCGAACAACAGGAACTACTTGCGGAACAGCCAGAACAGAAGGGTAAGGACAACACTGACCAGGATGCTCGTGGCGAGGGGAAAGTAGAAAGTGAAGTTTTTCCTCCTGACAAGGATGTCTCCGGGCAGCCT
>DATHRT010000018.1:0-9306 GCA_035464915.1 Candidatus Limnocylindria bacterium | reverse complement strand
CGGGACAGGATCGTGTCCGGGATCCGGTTCGGCTCCGTAGTGGCGAAGACGAACACGACATGGGCGGGGGGCTCCTCCAGGATCTTGAGCAGCCCGTTGAAGGCGGCCTTCGAGAGCATGTGCACTTCGTCGATGATATAGATCTTGTACCGGGAGCGCGCCGGCGCATAGACGGCGTTTTCCCGGAGACGGCGAACGTCGTCGATTCCCGTGTTCGATGCCCCGTCGATCTCCTGCACATCCACCCCGGAGCCCGCAAGGATCTCGACGCATGCGGGACAGGAGAGGCAGGGGGAAGCCGTCGGCCCCTTCTCGCAGTTGAGGGCACGCGCGAGGATCCGGGCAAAGGTGGTCTTTCCCACCCCCCGCGTCCCTGCGAACAGGTAGGCGTGGTGAATCTTCCCCCGGGAGATGGCGTTGGCAAGCGCGCGCGTCACGTGCCCCTGCCCCACGATCTCGCCGAACGTTTTCGGGCGCCATTTCCGCGAAAGCGCCTCGTACGACATCTTCCCTCCTCCGGACGGCTTGCCTCCCGCCCAGGTCCTCCGATCCGGTCAACCCGCACGCCCTGTCATTGCGCGATGTTGCAAGGGCGCCTGATGTCGGATCATCTTTTAAGGGCCCCTCTCGGGTGCCCGCCGGCGGCCAGGGGAGCCGCCGGCACACGGAGTCGTGCGGCTACCGCTGCTTCCTTCCGGACCTCACGGGGTTTGCCGCCTTCCGTTGCGGCGGGCCTGGCCGCCGGCGCGCACCCAATAGGGCGTCCGGCATCTCGGTCCTTCCTCCCGCTCTCCTTCGGCTGCGGGCAGAGACCCTCGAAGACAGGCTAGCGCTTACATAAATCGTGGCGGAGGGGGTGGGATTCGACCGATGAGGCATCGGCGGTCCACGCCATCGCCCTCCCGGCCTCGTCGCCGCCTGACGCGCTCCTGAAGTCGCGCTTTTCCTCCGGCGGCGGCTCCGGTTCGAATCCCTTCATCCTCCGGCGTTAAAAATCCTGGCGGAGGGGGTGGGATTCGAACCCACGTGGCGGCTCGCACCGCCAAGTCGATTTCGAGTCGACCCCGTTACGGCCACTTCGGTACCCCTCCGCGCGTAAGAGAAGTATTATAGGGTGTCGGGGGAGGCTCCTTCAACGAAAACATCGGCAATCCTGTCAGGTACGGGATCGAAGAGCCGGAATGAAGTTCTTAGGAACGTCCCGGTTTTAAGCCTGTTGTAAGGAGGAACTTTTGCACGACGGCTGGCAGATCGCCGCGCTGGTCCTCTCCACGGTAGGGTACATCTTCGCCTTCATCCTCATCCCGCGCATCATTCTCGAGAGGCGACAGCCCGCGGCGACGGTCGCCTGGGTGCTCTCCATCGCCCTCCTGCCGGTGGTCGGGGTTCCCTTGTACTTTCTCGTAGGGGGACGGCGTATCCGGCGGAGCATCCGGGCGAAGATCGGTGCGGTCGGGTCGTTGGAAAGTTCCGTGGAGAACCGGGTCAGGCCGAAGGCTCTTTCTTCCTCCGTCGCGGCGGACTGCGGGAGCGTCCTGGGCGCGGCGGGAGCCCCCCCGCCGGTGACCGGGAACAGGGTGTCGGTCATCCACCAGGGGGAAGAGGCGTATCGTTCGGTTCTCGGCCTGATCGAGGAGGCGCGGGACCACATCCACGCCCAGTTCTTCATCCTCGACGTCGACCCCATCGGCAAGCGGTTCATCCACGCTCTCGCCGCACGGGCCAAGGCGGGCATCCGGGTGCGCCTGCTGCTGGACGCGGTAGGATCGTGGCGCGCGCTGCGGAGGCTCGTCCGGCCCCTGAAAAAAGCAGGCGGGGAAGTGGCGGAGTTCCTTCCCGCGCTTCCTCTTCACCGCAAGTGGTCGGCCCATCTTCGAAATCACCGGAAACTGCTCCTCACCGACGGGACGTCCGCTTTCTGCGGGGGGATGAATATCGGGAAAAAGTACATGGGCCCGAAGCGGGAGAAGTACCAGTGGCGGGATATCGGCGTGGAGATCCACGGACCGGCAGTCCGCGATCTCCAGGTGATCTTCCTCGACGACTGGGCGTTCGCCACGGATGAGACCGGCCCGGCAGGACACCTGTTCCCTTCCTTCCCTCCCCCGCCGGAAAAATCCGCGCGGTCGGGTACGCTCCAGGTGGTTGCCTCCGGGCCGGACCGCGCCCTGCGCCCGATCTACCAGGGGGTGTTCACGGCCTTCACATCGGCACGCCGGAGGATCTGGATCGCCACGCCGTACTTCGTCCCCGATGACGCTATCGGGACGTCCCTCGAGAACGCCGCGATGCGGGGGATCGACGTGCGTCTTATCGTGCCGGAGAAATCGGACTTGCGGATGGTGTGGCTGGCGGGAAAATCGTATTTCGACGAACTGATGGTGGCAGGGGTAAAGATCTACATGTACCAGCCGACGAACATCCACAGCAAGGTGCTGATCATCGACGATGACGTAGGCGTGGTGGGATCGTCGAACGTGGACATCCGGAGTTTCTTCCTGAACTTCGAACTCGGCGTGTTTCTTTACGGGGAAAAGGAGATCGGGCTTCTCGCATCGGCGTTCGAGGAGGACCTCTCCCGGTCCCTCCGGCTTGACCCGGCTACGTTCTCGCGCCGCCCGAGATCGGTCCGTTTCCTGGAGGACACCTGCCGGATTTTTTCCCCGTTGTTTTAACCGGAATTTCGTTACTTCTTCCTGCGCGGGCGGAAAAACGCGGTGAGAAGGGCCGCGCTCTCTTTCCCGAGGACCCCGGGGATCACCATCGCCCGGTGGTTGAGTCGCTCGTCGGAGGCGATCCGGTAAAGGCTGTGGACCGCACCCGCCTTGGGGTCGACCGCCCCGAAGATGATTTCGGATACCCGGGCGGTGACGGCGGCCCCCGCGCACATCACGCAAGGCTCGAGCGTAACCACGAGTCGGCACCCCGTAAGCCGGTAGTTGGAAAGTTTCTTCGCCGCCTTCCGCAGGGCAAGGATTTCGGCGTGCGCGGTGGGATCGTTCCCCAGGACCGGCCGGTTGTGCGCGCGGGACAAGATCTTGCCGGATGGATCCACCACGACCGCCCCGACCGGGACCTCTCCCTCTTTCGCCCCCTTCTCCGCCTCGAGAAGCGCGGCCCGCATCCACCGTTCCCGGTCAGTCACGGGGAGAACCGCGGGGACCGCCCAATGGTCCCGATGAGGGCTCCGAGAAGAAGAACCGGTTTACCGTATTCCGCTCGTCGGGGGTGAGCCGGCGGTAGAACGGCCAGCCCATCAGCCGTTCGTCCCGTTGGGAGGCGGGAAGGTCCCGCATTTCGGCCAGGTTCCGCCGCATCGCCTGGCGCCGTTCGGGAGGAAGCTGCCGCCAGCGCCGGAAGAACTTCTCGATCGCCCGCTTCTCTTCCGGCACCGCGTTCCGGTAGATCTCACGACGCTGCATCAGGAAGTGCCGTTGTTCCTCCGGAAGTTTGCTCCACCTCTGCCTGCGTTCAAGAATTCTCTTCCTGCGGTCGGGGGAAAGTTTTTCCCATCGGCGGTACCGTTCCCGGTATTTCGCCCGTTCCTCCGGCGTCATGGAGCGCCATCGGTCAAGCTTCTCCGGCGTTACTTCGCCCGCCTGCGCCATCCGCGCTCCCTTCTTCCGCCCGAAATCTGCATCCTTTTTCCCGGATGCGTTCCCCGCCCGGGAAAGCCCGGCGCTCCGTACGGAGAACATCCCCTTTCCGCGGGATGCCGCCGGGAAATTGCCGCCTTCCGCCGCTGCCTGTCGCGGGAATGTGGGCGTCAGGGCCAGACAGGCCCCCAATGCTCCCGCCAGGACCCACCGTGTCCGAAAACGTGCCGACATCAGTCTACCCCCGCTGCTGCGAGGTTGGGATAAAAATCTCCATCTCCTCGATTTCCGGCTCGTCGAACAGGTCGGGGTCCTCCAGGATTTCCAGGTTGGCCACGATCTCCCGGTCCTCCGGGGAAAGCTGCTCCCCCGTACTCGAGGCCTGGGGCGGTCGCAATGCCGTGGGGGAGAGGTCGCGGACCGGATCGCGGGAAGAGAGAAGAAAGAGCGCAAGCGCAGCCGCGGCCGCCAGGGGAACAGCCGCCCACCGCAGCGAGTAGACGAATATGCTGCGACGCTTCGGTAAAAGCTCCTCCTTTTCCAACCGGGCGAACAGATTCTCCCGGAAATCGGGGGGGACCGCCCCTTCCGTCCTGACCACAGCCACCCCCAGGGCCCGCATCCGCTTCTCTGCCGTCCGGCACTCCTCGCACCCCCCGAGATGCTCCTCGACCTGCCGGGCCTCCTCCGGCAGGGCCTCCCCGTCGACGTACGCGCTGATGATTTCCCTGATCTCACTGCATTCCATCGAGGTCACCCCGTCCTCCCGGTTAAACCCGTCACCACGGGAATGGTTTCATTTCAGAAGCCCGGAGAGTTCCGCAAGGAGCATCTCCCGCGCCCGGAAAATCCTGCTTTTCACGGCTTGTACCGTAACGCCAAGAACGGTTGCCACTTCTTCGTAAGAAAGACCATCCCCCCGGTTTAGAACTAACGGCGTCCGGTTACCCTCCGGAAGTTTCTGAAGCGCCGCGACGAACCTTTCCTGGAGCTGCGCCCCCCAGACGATCCGTTCGGGCCCCCAGTTCTCGGGGCCCGGGAGCAGGATGCCGTCCGTCCCTTCCCGTCCCTCCCCCGTGGCGTCGATCGGGACTTTAACCCCCGACTCCTTTTCGTCGCGCAGGTAATTGAGCGTCGTGCGCCGGGCGATGGTGTATAACCAGGTAGTAAATCTCGCCGTCGGCTGATAGGTGGAGGCCGCCCGGGCGATGCGGAGGAATACCTCCTGTGCCGCTTCCTCCGCCCGTGCCTGATCCCCGGTCATCCGGTAGCAGAAGTGGATCACCCGCCGGTGGTGCCGGGCGAACAGCTCCTCGAAGGCATCCCGGCTTCCCTTGCGGTAGAGCTCCATCAGTTCGGCGTCGGTTCTCATCCCGTCCCCGGTTCTCCTACCACATCGAACGCTACAATCCTCTCCTCCCCCCCGCCGACTCGCCCGACGACACCATCCCCGTCGGGGGTTCTCCTCAGAACGGCCAGAACCGGGCCTCCTCCCAGTACATCTCCCGGAACTGCTCGTACTGCCGCGTGAGAATCTTCAGGTGGTCCCGCTCCCACGCGATCAGATCGTCCACGACCTTCTCCGCGTCCGCGTCCCCCTTCACCTTCCTCCGGAGGGCGGCGAACTGCTCGATGGCCCGTTTTTCCAGCGTCATCCCGATCGAGAGCGCGGCAGCCTCCCCCTCCGCCTTCTTCCCGCGGGCCACGAAGTCGGGAGAAAACAGGGGGCTCCGGAATTTCCGGATCGCCCTCTTCTCCGCCGCTTTCCGGACGGGCCGGGGGGGTTTCCCCTCCGTCATCCTGGCGATCTGCTCGAGGATGGCTTCGTGGTGGCGCTCCTCCTCCTCCATCAGGAAGGTGAACATCTGGCGGACACCGTCGAGGCGGGCGTTCGCAGCCGCCATCCGGTAAAACTCGCGTCCCTCCACCTCGTTCAGCAGCGCCTTCTTCCATGCTTCCGCGATGGCGCCGGTCAAGGGCTTGCCCGGTCCCTTTTTCATTTTCGGCCTCACCTCCTCATGCGCATGCTATATGATGTTTCCATTATGCAGGAACTCACCCGCAACTTGCTCGCCAAGATCGGGGAGGACCCCGACCGCGAGGGACTCAAGAAGACCCCGGAGCGATTCGACAAGGCGATCCGCTTCCTCACCTCCGGATATCGCCAGGATCCGCGGGAAATCCTCCAGCGCGCCATCTTCCATGAATCCTACGATGAGATGGTGATCGTCAAGGACCTCGACGTCTTCTCCCTCTGCGAGCACCACATCCTTCCCTTTTTCGGGAAGTGCCACGTGGCGTACATCCCGAAGAAGAACATCGTCGGGCTGTCGAAGATCGCCCGGGTGGTCGAGCTGTACTCGCACCGCCTGCAGGTGCAGGAGCGCCTGACGCAGGAAATCGCCACGGCCATCATGGACACGCTTTCGCCCCACGGGGTGGCGGTCGTCGTCGAGGCGTTCCACCTCTGCATGATGATGCGGGGGATCGAGAAGCAGAACGCCAAGGCGGTCACTTCCGCCATGCTCGGCGTCTTCCGGTCGCGGCAGTCCACCCGGATGGAGTTCATGGAGCTCATCAAGCCCAGCCTGAACATCCTGCGCTAAAGCGACGGCCTCTGTTCATGCGCCCCGTTGCGGACGCGCCCGGGATCGGGGACCCTGGCTCGCGGGGGGATTCCCCAAAGCTACGCTCGCGACCTGCGCCCGCTCGCTGCCGTTCCGCACGCTGCAGGTGAGGAAGAGTTCTTAGGAACGTCCCTGTTCTTAGGCGAAGCCGCCCTACTTCGCGGCTTCCTTCATGATTTCCGCAATCGCCGTCTCCACCTCTTGCGCGATTCCCGAAAGCGACGGCTCGTTGAACATCGGCAGCAGCACCGTCGGCTTGAGCGTTTCAAGCACGACGTCCTTGCCGTCCGCATAGATGGAGACCCGGCAGGGAAGCGCCGTGGAGATCCTGATGTTGGTGTCGAGCACCTTCTTGGCGTAGCCCGGGTTGCATATTTCGTACGTGTAGAGCTTGCGGTCAAAGGCGAATCCCTTGGACTGGAGCGTCGCCGTGACATTGTGGATTGCCTGAACGCCGAACTTCCTCCCGGCCGAGGCATCCTCGAACTTCTGCCTCACCTCGCCGATCGAATTCTTGCTCCGGACCGTGATGAACATTTTTTCCTCCTCCCCCGGCGCCCCGCCGGGGCGCTGCGCGTTAGCAGGAGCCTCAGCCTCCGCCGCGCGCGAACAGAACAATGAGGACGACCGCGACCGCGATCATAATCAACGTCCCCCATTCACCCGCCATCGTGGCATCCTCCTCAACCGGTTCGATTCCGTCCCCTGACCTTGCCCGGCGACCGCCGGGCCGGATCGTTACCCTCAGCGAAACGGGGAACGGCGTACGCCGCCCCCGCAGGAAGACCCGCCGGACGAGGTCCCGCTCCCTCCGGCTCGAAACAGGGATATCCCCATCCGGGAAGACGCGGCGCCGCACTGGGGGCATGTCTCCCCCGCACTGTCCGACAGACGCTTGTACGCCTCGAAAACCTTATGGCACGATTTGCACCGGTATTCGTAAAGCGGCATGGAAAAACCCTCCTTTACCTTTCCGAAACGCCGAACTTCTTCAGGATATTCTCCATCAGGCACCATTTCGTAAGCCCCGACTGAAACAGGTTGAGCCCGACGAAAGCGGTGAAGAGAAACCAGTATCTGCTGACGTAAAGTCCGAGGAAAAGGCTTGTCAGCACGAATGTTCCCGCGATCACCCGAATCCATCGTTCCACGTTCATCGTTTCTTCCCTCCTCTTGCCGCGGTGTTTCCCGGGGGTTCCTGGACGATTTCTATTGGGGGAAACCCGCCTTCACAGTCAAAATTGCATAAAAGGTGCCATCCTTGCCGCACAAGAGCCGATGGGAATTTTCCCTTTTAAAAATAGGGGATATCAGGCCAGGGCCACGGTTACACGAGTCGTTTCCTCTCCCTGGCTGGGGCCCGATGCACCAATTTGTGCAACAATATGTTTCATGCGTTGCGTTTCCGGTCGATGCCCAGCCTCTTCATCTTCCGCCAGAGAGTCGACCGATCGATTCCGAGAGCGGCGGCGGCATCCCCCCGGCTCCAACGATGGGCTTCCAGCGTCCGGATGATCCATTCCTTTTCTTCCCGCTTTTCCCCGGGCAGGTCGCTCTCCGACACGGCGCCGGCTTCGGCGGGTCTGTCCCCCGAGGGAGGGGCGGCGGAATCGGTCTTGCGCGGGCGGCAATGCTCCCGCACCTCCTCGGAGAGGTCCCCCGCGGAGAGGACCGCCCCGCGCGCGCAGACCGCGCCCCGCTCGAGAACGTTCTCGAGCTCGCGGACGTTGCCCGGCCACGGGTAGTCGATCAGGCACCGCATCGCCTCCGGGGAAACCGCCCGCACCCGGTCGAACCCCCGTCTCCTGAGGCGCCTGAGGACGTGATCCACGAGCAGGGGGATGTCCTCCCTCCTCTCGCAAAGGGGAGGAACAACGATGGGGATGACGTGGAGCCGGTAGAAGAGGTCCTCGCGGAACTGTCCCGCCTTCATTGCGCCCTTCAAATCCCGGTTGGTCGCGGCGATCACCCGGGCGTCGACGGTCTGGGTCCGGCTGCTTCCCACCCGCTCGAACTCGCGGTCCTGGATCATGCGGAGAAGCTTCACCTGCAGGGCAAGGGAGATGTCCCCGACCTCGTCCAGAAAGATCGTTCCCCCCTCGGCGGCCTCGAACCTCCCCACCTTGTCGGCGATCGCCCCGGTGAATGCTCCCTTCACGTGCCCGAACAGCTCGGACTCCAGAAGCATCTCGGACAGCGCCGCGCAGACGACCTTGACGAAGGGCCTGTCTCTCCTCGGGGAGAGGTCGTGGATGGCTCTCGCGAAGAGTCCTTTCCCCGTGCCGCTCTCCCCCGTGATGAGGACGGTGGAGTCGGTGTCCTTGATTGTGTCGATCAGCTCGAAGATCTGCCGGATCCGGGGTGTCTTCCCGACGATGTCGCCGAAGGGAAACTTCGCCTTCCTCTCCTCGGCGATCCTCTCGATCTCCAAAAAACTCCGGAAGGAAAGAACGAAACCGATCCGTTCCCCGGGCGGATCTTCCAGAAAGGCCCAGCTTGCGCTGATGGGGACGATCCTCCCGTCCGCGCGCACCAGGGTGCCCTCCACGTCGGTGCGGGGCTTTCCCCCTTCGGTCAGGTCCCCCATCGGGCAGTCGAGCTGTGCCGGTCCGAAGCTGGCCTTGAGAATCTCGCGGCAGTCCTTCCCCGTCGCCTTGGAGGCGGGGATCCCCACCAGCTGCTCGGCGGCGCGGTTGAACGAGGAGATGCGGTGGTCCCGCTCCACGGTGATCACCGCTTCCCAGACGCTATTCAGGATGGCGCCAAGCTTCCGTTCGCCGGTCAGGGGACCGGGGGAATCGCCCCCTTGCAACAAATCGTCGCGGGTCATGCCCTAAAGTATATCAGATACGTT
This sequence comes from Candidatus Limnocylindria bacterium, assembly GCA_035464915.1. Lineage (GTDB taxonomy): Bacteria > Desulfobacterota > Deferrimicrobia > Deferrimicrobiales > Deferrimicrobiaceae > CSP1-8. The sequence goes on along the minus strand of DATHRT010000018.1, from coordinate 229 downwards.
GACCGTTCCCGGATCAGTTCCCCGGCGGTTCCCCGCCGGCAGATCCGGGAGAAACGGGGCCTTCCACCACGCGCTCGAGGGCAGCCAGGGACAGGCTCAGGTTATAAACGGCATTGTTGTATTCATTGCGCGCGCGGGTAAGGAATACCCGGGCGTCGAGCAGATCTGTGGAGGTGGCCACGCGCTCGCGAAACTGGTTTTCCGTGATGCGGTAATTCTCCTCCGCCTG
>DATHRT010000017.1:0-5125 GCA_035464915.1 Candidatus Limnocylindria bacterium | reverse complement strand
CTTGATCGTCCGGTTGAGATGGACATAGAGGAAGTTCAGCCCCGGTGTCGTCCCCCAATGCCCCAGGAGCCGGGGCTTCACGTGCCGGAGGGAAAGCGGCTCCTTGAGAAGGGGATTGTCGTAGAGGTAAATCTGGCCGACGGAAAGATAGTTGGCCGCCCGCCACCAGGCGTCCATCCTTGCGAGTTGCTCGGGCGAAAGCGGATTCTTCATGGCAACCTCCCGGTCCTGAGATTACTATTTCGCCGTTGCGGGGGGAATGCAATCCCCCCCCCCTACCTCACGGGATCGCCTTGACCCGTGCCGGGCAAATTGAATACGATTCGTTCCAGCAGGGCACGATCGATCCGGGAGGGAGGGAAGAGCCCATGACAGACGTCAAGTGGAGGTTCGACACGGCCGTCATCCACGGCGCGCAAACGCCGGGGGAATGGAAAAGCGCGACCCTGGCACCGATCTACCAGACCGCCTCGCATCGGTTCGACACCGCCGAGGAGCTCTCGGACGTGTTCGCCGGGAAGAAGGCCGGCTTCATCTACCAGCGGCTCCGCAACCCGACGAACCAGGTACTGGAAAAGCGCCTGGCCCTGCTCACGGGAGGGATCGACGCGGTGGTGACGGGTTCGGGCATGGCCGCGATCAACAACGCGGTGCTCGCGATCTGCCAGACCGGAGACGAGATCGTGTCCGGCAACTCCCTGTTCATGTCCACGTTCCTCCTGTTCACCAACGTCTTCCGTAAGCTGGGGATCACGGTCAAGCTGGTAGAGAGCGCGGATCTTAACGCGTGGAAGGCGGCGGTGACGCCAAAGACCAAGGCGCTGTTCGTGGAGACGATCGGGAACCCGAAGATGGACGTGCCCGACATCCGGGCCTTGGCCGATCTGGCCCACGCAAACCGCGCCCCGCTGATCGTGGACAATACCCTCGCCACGCCCTACCTGTGCCTCCCCCTCGCCGAAGGGGCCGACATCCTCGTCTACTCCACCACCAAGTATTTCAACGGCCACGGCGCGGCGACGGGAGGCGCGGTGATCGACGCGGGGCGGTTCGACTGGCCGGAAGACAAGTATCCCGACTTCAAGCTGTTCAAGGAGCGCAAGGGGAAGCTGGCCTTTATCGACAAGGTGTGGCGGGAGATCCACATCAACTTCGGCACCACCCAGTCGCCGTTCCAGTCGTACCTGACCCTGATCGGGATGGACACCCTCGCGCTGCGGATGGAGCGTCACATGCGCAACGCGGTCCAGGCGGCCGACTTCCTGGACCGGCACCCGAAGGTAAAATGGGTGAATTTCCCCGGCCTGGCGAAGAACCCGTCGCACGAGACGGCCAAGGCCCTGTTCGGGGGGAAGGGGTACGGGGCGCTTTTGACATTCGGCCTGGAGAGCGAGAAGGCCTGCTTCGACTTCATCCGGAACGTGAAGCTCATGTATCACCTGGCGAACCTGGGCGACTGCAAGACGCTCGTCATCCATCCCTGGTCGTCCCAGTACATCAGCTTCACCGAGGAGTCGCGGCGAGAGAACGGCATCACGCCGGACCTGTTGCGCATCTCCGTGGGAATCGAAGCGATCGAGGACATCCTCGAGGACTTCGACCAGGCGTTGCAGGCGATCTGACGAGAAGGAACCACACCCCCGGGACGGGAAACAACCTGCCCCGGAGGTTCGATAAACAGGAACGTTCAGGGACAGGAGAAGAAGCGGTCAGCGAAGGGGTTCGATCAGGTCCGGCGTATCCGTTTTTGGGTTGTTCACCGCAATCCCGACGGGGAAGACGGTCATTTCCTCCGGGGGATAGGGACGCAAGAGGGGCGCAAGCGCCTTGGGGTCCTGCTCTTTTGGGGAGAGCCAGAGTTCGTAATCCCGCGGAGAAAGGATCACGGGCATCCGGTCGTGGATCGGCAGGAGGAGATCGTTCGGCCCGGTGGTGAGAAGTGCGCATGATTCGACCGATGCGCCTCCCGGCCCCTCCCACGATTCCCACAACCCCGCGAACGCAAAGACCGCCACGTCGCGAAGGCGGATGTAGTACGGCTGTTTTCTGCCGTTAACACGCTTCCACTCGTAGAACCCGTCCGCGGGGACCAGGCATCTTCTTCGCCGGATCGCCACCCGGAAGGCGGGCTTATCGGCTGCCGTCTCCGCACGGGCGTTGATCATCCGGTTGCCGATGGCGGGATCTTTCGCCCAGGAGGGAACGAGCCCCCAGCGAAGAAAAACGAGTTCCCGAGCGCCCCCTCCCGGAGGAATCCGCACCGCGGCCACGGTCTGGGACGGAGCGATGTTGTAACGCGGGGAGAGGGACGGCGTTTCCGGCAGGCCGAACCGCTCGCCCACGGAATCGGCGGAGTCGAACAGCGTGAAGCGCCCGCACATGACCCGGTTATCCCCGCACGCTCCAGCCGCCCTCGTTTACCTTGTCTTTTCCGTCGGATACCCGGCGGAGACCCATTCGTGCCAGCCTCCCTTCAGGGCATACACCTTCGCAAACCCGAGACTCTTTAGCCTGAACGCCACCCGGGCGCTCGTCGCCTCGTTGACTCAGGAGCAGTAGATGACGATCTTCTTCTCCTTCGGGTAGTTCGGGGACCAGACCGAGACCTTTTCAGGCTCTTCGAACACCGACCCTGTGATCTTCCTCGGGGCATTCCCCCCGCCGAAACGGACGTCGAGAACGACGACATCCGGGCTGCCCAGAAGCGTTTTCAGCTCCTCCTTCGTCATTCTGGGGACATCGTCCTCTCCCGCCGCAATCCCCGGCGCCTGCCAAATGAAAATCCCTGCCAGGACGGCGACGATCAGCGCACCCAGTATCCGCTTCATGAACCGACCTCCCGTATTCGTCCGAATATGATATTGGAGCGGAAAACCGGCCGCCGGGCTTCTCCCGCGGGATTCGGACGGCCTGCCGCGTTCCTATATCTTGCGAATGAGGTATACCCCGTCCCGCACCGGGAGCATCACCTTCTCGACCCGGTCGTCGCTCATCACCTTGCGGTTGAAGGACACGATCGCCCGGGAATCGCCGTCTTCCGGGGAGAGAACCCGTCCGTACCAAAGCACGTTGTCGGCTGCGATCAGCCCCCCGCCCCGGAGAATCCGGACGCTTTCCTCATAGTAAAGAGAATAGCCCCCCTTGTCGGCGTCGATGAAGACAAAATCGACGCTCCCGTCGGGAACTCCGCGCAGCGTCTCGGCGGCGGGACCCAGGACGAGGCGGATCTTTTTCCCGTGCGGGCTCCTGTCAAAGTACTTCCTGGCGATAGAGGCGTACTCCCCGAAGACCTCGCACGTAACGAGCTCGCCGTCCGCAGGGAGGCCTTCCGCCATCATGAGGGCGGAGTATCCGGTGAAAGTCCCGATCTCCATCACTTTCCTCGCTCCCGAGAGCTGCACCAGCATGCGGAGGAAGGATCCCTCGACCCGGCCGGTCAGCATCCCGGGGCGGCCGGTCCGCTCCCGCGTCTCCCGCTCGAGTTCCTCGAGAAGGGGCGACACGGGGCCCACGTTTTCCTCGACGTACCGTGCAATCTCCTCGGGAAGAAACATCTCCACGGGTAACTCCTCTCGCTACCGGGCGGGGATACTCCCACCGGGGACATTCCTGATTCATCTCCGGGATGCGGGAGAGGAGTGTCCCCCCAAGGAATGTCCCCGGTACCGGGACGCACGGGATGCCTGACACGATACAATACTTTCGGGGTTTTTAGGGAGGGAGACGCGGATGATGACCGGGGGGAGAAAGCCTTTCGCACCTGCCGACAGGAAGGAGACGGTGCGCAGGAGGATCCTCTCCCTCCTCTCGGACTGCCCCCTCACCGCACGGCAGATCTCCGCGGAGGTCGGCATTCCCGAAAAGGAGGCGTACGCACACCTCCCCCACGTCAAACAGACCGTCGCCCGGCTCGGGGGACGCCTGGCGGTCACTCCCGCGGAGTGCAGGCAATGCGGTTACGTGTTCCGGAAGCGGGAGAGGCCGAACAGGCCGGGCCGGTGCCCCGTCTGCCGGGGCGAGTCGATCTCGGAGCCGCTCTTCGCCGTCTTGGTCAGGTGATCCGTACCGTTCCTGCTTTTCCGATCTCCCCCTCCACGGCGTAGCGACACTCCCGGAACAGCCCGATCGTCCAGAGATTGGTCACGAGGTGCTCCGTCACCCGCGAAGTGGAAAACGTGGAGTCCTCCCCGCACATCGCGAGGTACAGCGCCAGTTGGTCCGGAAGATGCGGGTCGAGGGATGTCCCTGTCTCGCAGTGCGCCGCAAGAGCCGCCGCGGCCTCCTCCCCGACAGTCTCCGCCCGTTTCCCCCGTTCCCCAAGCGATGCAAAGCCCGCGACGCAATGCTCGGTCTCTACCACGAGGAACAGGAACGTCCCCTGCCCCGGCGTCGGCACGGAGAGGACCTCGATGTCGACAGGGAACGTCTCGTTTCCCATGCGGGACGCAAGCACCTTCCGGGCGGCGTCTCGCTGGCGCAAGGCGATCGAGAGCGGCAGGTTCCCTGCGGCAGACCATCCCGTAACGGCAAGGACCTTCCCCCTATCCGGGAGGCGCAGCGGCCGGACCCCCTTTGCAGGAAGGATCTCCGCGTGAATCTTCCCTCCCCCCCGGGGGTAGAACCCGTACGACTCGATGGCAAGGGACGCCTCGACCCCGAGCCGGCGAAGCATCGGGAGGAGCACGCCGGCGGCATAGTGGTAGGAGGGGCTGAACGGGACGTGCGTCCCCCCCTTTATCGTGACAGTGCTTTTCCCCCGCGCAAACAGGAGGGCCGGCATGATCGTCTGCAGCACCAGAAGGGTGGACCCCGCCGTTCCCACGTCCAGGGAGACGTCCCCCGCCTTCACCTCTCCCGGCGAAAAGACCAGTGCGACGGACCTCTCCCGGTCGCCCTCCACATCAGCGCCGCAGATCGCCTGCGCCGCTCGGACGGAAGTTATGTGCTGGGGCATAAGCCCGGGCCGCTTCCGCCCTTTGCGGATGTTTACGATCCGGAACGGTTTGCGGCAGAGGCAGGAAAGGCAAAGGGCCGTCCGCAGGATCTGCCCGCCGCCTTCCCCGTAGCTGCCGTCGATCTCGATCATCTCCCGGTCCCCTCCCCCCGAAACCAGTGTATCGCGGTC
>DATHRT010000016.1:0-18382 GCA_035464915.1 Candidatus Limnocylindria bacterium | reverse complement strand
GTTTGCTCCCCTCCTGCTCGACATGAAGGATTTTTTCTCCTCCTTCCGTCGAGACCTTTACGACTTTCGCGTTCAGGATCAGGTCCACCCCTTCCGCCACAAAAGCGTCCTGCACAATGCCGGCGGCGTCCGGGTCTTCCCGGGGAAGGATATGGGACCCCATCTCGAAGAGGGACACCCGGCTCCCGAGGCGGCAAAACGCCTGGGACAGTTCGCATCCGATCGGCCCGCCCCCGATGACGGCGAGCCTTTCCGGGAGTTCGGTCAGGGAGAAAACCGTTTCGTTGGTGAGGTATCCTGCCTCCTCGATCCCCGGGATGGGAGGAGCCGACGCCCTTGCTCCCGTGCAGATGGCGGCCCGCTGGAACCGGAGACGCGTGCCGTTTACCTCGATGACGTCGGGTCCGGCAAATCGCCCCTCGCCCAGAAAGACGTCCACGCCCAGCTTTTCGGAATAGCGGTGGACGGAGTCGTTCTCGCTGATGTCCGCCCGGATGCGCCGCATCCTCTCCATGGTTTTCCCGAAATCGATCGACAGGTGCTCGGCTCCTCCCACTCCGAATTCCCCGGCGGTGCGCGCATCGTGGATGGCCCGGGCCGGACGGATGATCCCTTTGGAGGGGACGCACCCGACGTTCAGGCAGTCTCCCCCCAGGAATTCGCGTTCGATGAGAGCGACCTTCGCGCCCAGACCGGCGGCTCCCGCAGCCGTCACGAGCCCGGCCGTCCCCGCGCCGACCACCACCAGGTTGTAGCGCTCGGCGGGAACCGGGTTCTTATACCCGGGCGGATGGACGTTTTCCTGAAGAGCCCGATTTTCCTCGGTATCCGGTAGAATGGCGAACTGCTGAACCATGATCATCTCCCCTCGTGGCATCTCCTGTATGTCGTCGAAACTTCGGAAACCTTACATGCTGCGTGCCCGGATCATTCCGGCAGGAAGGGTCTACCGGCTGCGCAGAGATTGCCTGATGCGCTCCCGCGCGCCTTCCGAAAGGGGCCCGAGGAACAGCCCCTCGGACGATTCCTCCCCCGCCACAAGTTGCTTCACGGTCTTGCGGATCAGCAGGAGCTGCCGTTCGTATCTTTCGCAGAACCGGCACATGAGCAGGTGGAGGCGTACGCCGATCCGCTTCCCCAGGGGGAGGGAATGGTCCATCGACTCGGAGATGAGCTGCGTCACGTCCTTGCAGGAAAGCATCAAGACCCCTTCCCGGTTTCTTTTCCTAACCAGCGGGTTTCCAGGCACCGCCGGAGATGCATCCGTGCGCGGTGGAGGATCACCCAGAGGTTGGTCTCCGTAATGTTCAAAACCTTACATATCTCCCCTGTGGAAAGGCCTTCCATCTCCCGGAGGGTGAAGGCGTTCGCCTGGGCAGGGGAAAGCCCGGAGAGGCATTTGGTAAATTCCTCGAGAAACTCCTTCTGCCGGAGGAGGTTCGCCGGATTGCCCCCCCAATCGGCAGGCCCGGTTATCCAGTGTCCGGTCGCATTAAATGGTGTTTCTCCGGGCTGGTTCGGGGGGTCTCCCTCCGGAAGGGTTCCCTCCCGGGCCTGCCGGCGGAAGTGGTCGGCGATCTTGTGCTTGAGGATCCCGACAAGCCAGGTGGCCTCGGAGGAGCCGCCGGAAAACGTTTCCCGGTTTTTCAGTGCCGCAAGGAACGTCTCCTGGACGAGGTCCTCCGCCACCGATCGGTCCCTCAGCCGGAGCAGCGCGTACCGGAACAGGTAGTCCCCATACCGATCCACCCAGTCCGACGGATCGAATCTCTCCGGATACCCCACGGATCCATTTATCGCACTTTTTCCGGCAGGAAAACAACCGGGGTCGGGGACTCAAGGGATAAATCGCCGGAAGATCTGTAAGGATTGCGGCATCGCGGCGACCAAACGGCTAAAATGTGATGAGCAGGTCGGGGGCGACGGCGCCCGGGGAAGCAACATGATGGCGCAACCGGTGGGGGTGTATGGATGAAGGCCAGGAAAGTCCTGATCCTGCTCGTCTTTGCGGCGGTCGCAGGCGCGTATTATTATTTTGATCTCGGAAGGTTCCTGACGCTGTCCAGTCTGAAAGCGAACCGGGTGCGCCTGGAAGACCTGCGCGCCGCGCACACATTCCTCTTCGTCGCCTCGTTTGTGCTGATCTACATCGTCCAGACCGCATTCTCCCTGCCCGGTGCGGCTGTCCTTTCCCTCGCGTCGGGGGCGATATTCGGGGTTCTCCAGGGAACGGTATACGTCGTGACGGGAGCCACCATCGGGGCCGTCCTCGCGTTCCTCGTCAGCCGCACTCTGTTGCGGGACTGGGTGGTACGGAAATTCGGCGGCCGGATGGAGGGAATCGACCGGGGATTGCGGGAAAACGGGCTCTCTTATCTTCTCTTCCTGCGCCTGGTCCCTGCGTTTCCGTTCTTCCTGGTCAACCTGGCGTGCGGTGTCACCGGCTTGCCGCTTCGGACCTACGCACTGGGAACGTTTTTCGGGATCATGCCGGGGAGTCTTGTCTTCGTAAACGCGGGGGCGAGCCTGGCGGCCATCGAAAGCGTAAGCCAGGTCGCCAGCCCGCGCGTTCTCGGTTCGTTCGCCTTGCTGGGCCTGTTCGCTCTCCTCCCCACGATTTTCAAGGCCGTTAAGAAGCGACGGGAGGGAACGAGCTCTCCGTAAAGAAGCGGTAACGGGTCGATAGCAGAACGGCCCGGACAGTCCACCCGAGGGCTGGGGCGGTTTCCCCGGCCCCCTCTGTTTCTTCCTATACCGGTGCAAGGCATCCCGTCCACTTCCGCTGACACTTCGCAGTTTCTTACCTTTGCCCATTTATCGGATATTACCGGACATCCGGCAGATTGGATTCCGGCAGGGAACCGGGGGGGTGCGGAGGAGAATCGTTCCCCCTCCGCGCCCGGTATCTTAATATTTCTTCGCCGGGATTCCGGCCGAGAGTGCCGGCGCCATGTTCTTCATATCAGCAGGGTCGCCGGTGGGGTGGCGCACGACCATGATCGTGCTCCATTTGCCGATGGGCGACTCCGACAGGGGGGATTCATACGAACCCTTTCCCTGCCCGTCCGTACGGAACGTGTAGGGTGCGCTCCCCGCCCCGGCCTCGTGCTTCTTGGGTTTCGTGTTGACGAACCAGACCGTGTAGACCCCGTTAGGGCGAAGACCTTCCGCCTGGATGCGGATCCTGCTGTCTGCCAGGGTGGCCGTTCCGCTACCTGCAGGGCTGTCCTTTTCGGCTTTCAAGGGGAACGAGACTTCTCCGGCCCTGCTCGAAACGGCGATAAACAGGAAAGCGAGTATCAGGGCGAACGGCGTAGCTTTTCTTGCGAATGACATGATGAACCTCCTTTTTACGATGGCCTCCGCGTAGCGCCAGGGAAGGCGACGCGTGGTCGGTATTTTCCTTGCTGGTTGATTAGTCTCCGCAGAAGGAGGGTTCCTTACAAGCCTGAGGCAGAAATCACCTGCGTCCGAGGAGGAAAGGGGAGATCCGCGTGGCGGATTCAACCGATATGGACAACCGGGAAAAGAAGGGATGGGGAAAGAGGGGATGGGGAGAGCGATTGTCTAAAGAATACTCTTCGGTCTGTTGCAGAATATCCTCGGCACCTCGATGGCATTAGGCCCTCCGGACCTCGTAACCTATTGATATTCCAAAGTCAATCGAGGAATGGGGAGAATGGCATGTCTGATGCAAAAACTCCTACTTGATCGAAAAAGAACGTTTGATAGATAGGAAGGAGGTACGACGATGATGGGAGGATGGTTGATCTGGTTGATTCTCGGGGGGTTGTTCCTTTTTTTCATGTTCCGCGCGGGGGGGTGTTGCGGCGGACATGGAAATCATGGCGGTAACGGCCGGGATTCTCATGGTCGCAGGAATGACACGGGCCCGCCTGTGGAGCATTAGGTGAATCGCGAGGACAGGGTGTTGGCATCGTAATAGATAGAGAAAGGGAGGACGGAAAAATGAAGAAGAGGTGGATATCGATCGTTGCGGTCATGGTGTTCGCTGTCCTGGTTGCGGGCGCCGCCTACGCACACCTGGATCGGAACGAATGGTGTGCCGGAAACTCGGGATGGAGCCACATGATGGGCTCCTCCATGGGGCACATGGGACAATAAATAGCCATCAGAGAAAGCCGGAAACCATTCGAGGAAAGGAGATTCGGTGGAAAAGGCTCACGGACTCGATCAAAGCGACGTAGAGGAAGAGGAAGAAGTCGTCACTCCGCCAACCCGGAAAGACCCGGTATGCGGGATGGAAGTGGGGGAGGATACCCCTCATCACCTTCCCCGGCACGGGAAAGAGCATTTCTTCTGCAGTTACCATTGTCTGGAAACGTTCCAAAAGGATCCTGACCGCTTCCTCAAAGGTCGGGAAACCGATGCGGAGCGTTCCGGCGAGGCTCCGTCCGAACCGGAAGGGGAAGGCCGCACGGGCGGGTATACCTGCCCGATGCATCCCGAGATACGGCAGGAAGGAGCGGGAGACTGTCCGAAGTGCGGGATGGCGCTGGAGCCGGTTACGGTCGCCGCGCCCGCCTCGCGCAAGGAGTGGACCTGCCCCATGCACCCGGAAGTCGTCCGGGACGCCCCGGGTGATTGCCCGAAGTGCGGGATGGCCCTTGAGGCCCGCACGGTCTCCGCCGGGGAAGAGGAGGAAGACCCGGAACTGAGAAGCATGACGCTGCGCTTTTGGGTCTGCGCGGTACTTAGTGTCCCCGTGGTTTTCCTTGCGATGGGTGGATATGTCGGTATTCCCGTGCACGAATGGATACCGGCGACCGTCGGCAAATGGATCGAACTGGCGCTGGGCACTCCGGTGGTGCTGTGGGGCGGGTGGCCGTTCTTCGTCCGTGGCTGGCGCTCGGTCGTGACGCGGAACCTGAACATGTTCACGCTGATTGGGCTGGGCACGGGCGTGGCGTGGGTCTACAGCCTTGTCGCCACACTGGCGCCGGACATCTTCCCTGCCGCATTCCGCGAAAATGACGTCGTTCCCGTGTATTTCGAGGCCGCGGCCGTTATCGTCACACTGGTCTTGTTGGGACAGGTTCTTGAACTGCGCGCCCGCCGTTCGACCAGCGGCGCGATCAAGGCGCTTCTGGGCCTTGCGGCCAAGACGGCGCGCGTCGTTCGGGAGGATGGAAAGGAAGAGGATGTCCTGCTGGAACAAGTCCAGATCGGTGACAGGATTCGCATTCGGCCCGGCGAGAAGGTACCGGTCGATGGCAAGGTCCTTGACGGCAAATCCAACATCGACGAATCGATGATCACAGGCGAGCCGATGCCGGTGGAAAAACATGCGGGCGACCATGTCATCGGCGCCACGATCAACCAGACGGGTGGACTGCTGATGGAGGCCGAGAAGGTCGGCAGCGATACGATGCTGGCGCAGATCGTGCAAATGGTCAGCGAAGCCCAGCGCAGCCGCGCACCGATCCAGAAGCTGGCCGACCTGGTGGCCGGTTACTTTGTTCCGGTCGTCGTCGGAGCCGCGATCCTTACCTTTATCATCTGGTCGATCTGGGGGCCGGCACCGGCGATGGCCTACGCGCTGGTCAATGCCGTGGCTGTGCTGATCATCGCCTGCCCCTGCGCGCTCGGGCTGGCCACCCCCATGTCGATCATGGTCGGGGTCGGTCGCGGCGCCCAGGCCGGCGTGCTGATCCGCGATGCCGAGTCGCTCGAAGTGATGGAAAAGATCGACACGCTGGTGGTCGATAAGACCGGCACACTGACCGAAGGCCGTCCCCGGCTGGTGACCGTTGAACCGGCGGAGGGCGTTCCTGAAGCAGACCTGCTCAAGCTGGCGGCAAGCCTGGAGCGCGGCAGCGAGCACCCGCTGGCGGCGGCGATCGTCAAGGGGGCCGAGGAGCGCGGAACGGTCTTGAGTGAGGCGAAAGACTTCGAGTCGGTCACGGGAAAGGGCGTTCGGGGCCGTGTCGACGGCAGGACCGTGGCCCTGGGCAACCGGCGCATGATGGAGAACGAAACCATCGATCCCGGTCCCTTGGCGGAGCGGGCGGAGCAATTGCGCGGCGACGGCCAGACCGTGATGTTCGTGGCGGTCGACGGCAAACCGGCTGGCCTGCTGGGTGTCGCCGATCCAATCAAGACATCGACGCCGGAAGCAGTGGATCTGCTGCATCGAGAGGGTATCGAGATCATCATGCTGACCGGTGACAGCCGCACGACGGCCCAGGCCGTGGCGCGCAAATTGCGGATCGACCGCGTCGAGGCAGAAGTCCTGCCCGAGCAGAAGAACGAAGTGATCAGGAAGCTTCAGGGCGAAGGACGCACGGTGGCGATGGCCGGCGATGGGATCAACGACGCGCCGGCACTGGCCCAGGCCCATGTCGGCATCGCCATGGGCACGGGGACCGACGTGGCCATGCAATCGGCCGGCGTGACACTCATCAAGGGCGATCTGCGAGGCATCGCCAAGGCGCGTCGGCTGAGCCGTGGCACGATGCGAAATATCCGCCAAAACCTCTTCTTCGCCTTCATCTACAACTCGGTGGGTGTGCCCGTTGCGGCGGGCGTTCTGTATCCGTTTTTCGGCATCCTGCTCAGTCCGATCATCGCGGCGGCCGCCATGAGCCTCAGTTCGGTTTCGGTCGTTGGCAACGCCCTGCGTCTGAAGCGGGTCCGACTCTAATTGGGCGGAAGGATCTCCGCCATGACCTCGTTCCATGGGTCAGCGTGGTGGCCTCTTTCCTGGTTCTTCGGCGGCGGATGAAACCGGGGAAGCGGAACGGCTCTCTAACGGGAGATCGGCGGGGAATGCCGAGGGTTGCCCAGGCAAGGCGAAATGAAGGGTACGCTTCCAGCAACCTGACAGTTGGAGGAAATCGGTCATGAAACGAGGGATGATTTCGTTAGCGGTGGTAGTATTCCTTTTCTTCGTTGGCGTGCCGGGGCGGGCCGACGAATCGCATCACGGGCACAACCACCGGTCCGCCGAGGGCCACGCCGCGGCAATCGGCATGCCCGGGAATCCCGGGGACGTCACCCGCAGCATCGAGGTGGAAATGAGCGACGCGATGCGCTTCAAGCCCGACAGCATCAGCGTGAAACGGGGCGAGACCATCCGGTTCATCGTCAAGAATACCGGCAATCTCGAGCACGAGATGGTGCTCGGCACGATCGTTGAACTGAAGGAACATGCAGAGAAGATGCGGAAGTCCCCGGAGATGGAACACGATGATCCCAACACGGTCAGCGTGGAGCCCGGAAAAACCGGTGAGCTGATCTGGCGATTCACCAAGGACGGGAAGGTCGACTTTGCCTGCCTTGAGCCCGGGCATCTCGAGGCGGGCATGGTCGGCAAGATCGTGGTCGGCCACGAAGGAAAATGAACACCGAACAGACGTAATGCCGTGCAAGCCGGCGGAACAAGCGATCCTCTGCTTTGGTTCACTATTGCGAAGCGTTTAGATAAAACCGGGAGGCGGACCCGATGCCGCCTCCCGGTCTGTTTCGGACTACTCGCCTGTTGCGACGGGTCTACTTCACCTGGATCGAGAAGGGATACCCGCCCCCTCCATCGGAATAACTCGATACCATGATGCTCTTGCCCCCGTTCATGATCCCGTGGAAGGTCTGGGTCATCATTCCCCCGCCCATCATGCCTCCGCCCATTCCTCCTCCCATGCCGCTCATGGTCATCACACCGCCGTTCATCATGAACGTCATCTGCGCAGAGGAGACCGGGCCCGCACTCCCCATCATCTGGGAGAACGTACCGTTTCCGCCGGCGTCTATGACCGAGTGTCCGTAAGTCCAATCGCGAGAGCCCGGATTGCCGGAGGATACCGCATGCATCACCCAGTCTCCCTTCATGTCCGATGTGGAGTAGGCCCCCGACGTGTCCTTCATCAGGATCCACAATTCCGGGTTTCCCCCGTAGGTATCCGTGGCCACGATCATGGTCTTGTCCTGCGACATGACGCCGTAGAACGAGGGATCTCCCGTCTCGGTCAAGATCCCGTTCCCGTCCATGGAAAAGACGAAATTCCCCAAAACGCCCGGGCCGGCATTCGTGGTCATGGAGGTGATGCTGGCGCTGCCGGAGACAAATTGCATCGTCCCATAGGCCCACCCGGAGGTCGTATTATCGCTACCGGCCGTGAGTCGCTGGAACCGCCACATCCCGGTCATGTCCGACCCGTCCGTCTGGTACGCCCCTTCCCGTTTCTGGGCGATCATCATGGCGGGGCCGCCGGTGTTATCGGTGAAAGTTCCCACCATCACGCTCATGTCCCCCGATACGACGCACTGGAACGTATCGTCGCCGGGGTTCAGGATCATTCCGGACAGGGACATGTGGTAGGGGATGTCATTCCTGTCTGAAAGGGAGGATCCGTTCCGGACGATTCCGGTCATGTGACCCAACCCGTTGTTGTCGAAGGAAAGGGTTCCGTGCTCCCATCCCATCGTCCCGGAAGTCATCATGGTGTTGTAGCCCCACGATGTCCCTTTTACGTCATCCATGGAAAAGGCGCTCCCTCCCAGGGAGGAAGGAACCATCGTATTTGCTCCGAAGCCCATCATCAGGGAGGGGCTGTTCGCCGGGGCCGCTCTCCCCGTTCCCAGGTCGGGACCGACCATGCCGAGGGAGATCACCTGGCCGTCGGCGCTGCTGTCCAGCGCGAATACGTTGTTCGTTCCCATGTACATGGGGTAGACCCTCGAATAACCCGTTCCCTCGTTCTCCATGACATAGAACCGGTAGTTGTTCCCCGTGGCCACGTTCATCGAGAAGGTCTTCGGGGTACCCGTTGCGGTCGCCCTCCCCACCTCGAGGTTCGTATCGTCGTTCACGGCGATAAAGACGGTCCCCGGGACAGAGCCCTGGATCGTGGCGGTTCCGGCCGGACTCGTCGAACTTCCCCCGCCCCCGCCGCCGCATGCGGCAAGCACTGCCGCGATCAAGATTACGAAAAGAGCTCCGATAGATCCCCGCACATTCCTGTTAGACATTTCCATCTCCCTTTTTACGTAATGTAAGATCTTGCGTGGTTAGGTATTTTCCCCGGCTGGCGGTCCCGATTGGCCGCATCTCTTGGGGACTGACTGCTATTGCACCACGTCAAACCGCGCCATCATGGCATTGTCCTCGTGCTCGAGCACGTGGCAGTGCAAGACGTACTTCCCCGCATAGTCGGTAAAGCGCATGATGATCCGGACACTGCCCATAGCCGGCACATTCACCGTGTCCTTCCAGCCGGCATGGGTCGGCGGGGGAGGGGTACCATTGATGTCCAGGATCTGGAACATGGTCTGGTGCAGGTGTGCCGGATGATCCATCATGGACATGTTCCGGAACTTCCAGATCTCCACCGTGCCCAGCTTCGGGTTGGCATCCACCCTGTCGGGATCGAAGGGTTTCCCGTTGATAACCCAGGGGGTGCCGCCCATCATGCCGCCCGAGAACGTGAAGTCGCGTGTCAGGACAGCCTGGCTTTCGCTCAGCTTCTCGAGCGGGCGAAGGGTGGGGGGTATTTGGCTGGTGTCCGTCTCTACCCTGTCCACGTCGAAGCGCATAATGTCCGCCGTGCTTCCCGATCCCAGGGAGTTTTGCAGAACTACGGAGCCGCCCACGGGGAGTGACGAAAAATCCACCACGATATCCGCGCGCTCGGCAGAAGCCAGGACAAGGGAGTTCACCTTGACCGGCGCGGGAAGAAGTCCTCCCTCCATGCCGAGCACATGGAAGGGCTGGCCGTTGCTCAAGACGATCCGGTACTTGCGCGCATTGGAGCCGTTCAGCACCCGGAAGCGGTACGTTCGCGCGGCGACCTTGACATAGGGTTGGATGGTGCCGTTGACGAGTATGGTGTTGCCCGTCTCACCAAACCGGTTGCCGGTGTACACAAGCTCGCCGTTCGCATCAAAATTGCGGTCCTGGATGACGAGCGGTATTTCATGGGAGCCGCTCGGCAGCCCCAGGCCGTCCTCGTAGTCGTCCGTCAGGAGGTAAAATCCCGCCATCCCGAACCATACATGGGGGCCGGTATGGTCCATGGCGTGGTCGTGGTACCAAAGCGTGGCCGGCAGCTGGTTGTTCGGATAGATATAGCTGCGGGTCGTGCCCGGCGGAACCGTCTCCGTCGGGAAGCCGTCCTCGGAAGAGGGCACGTGTCCGCCGTGCAGGTGAATGGCGACATCGCCGGGTGCGCCTCCGAGGGTGATTGCCGGGAGGTCATTGGAGTGGCGCATCACGACCTGTCGTCCCACGCGCGCCCGGATGGTAGGGCCGGGTGTGAGGCCGTTGAAACCCATGATCCGGGTCAACATGCCGGGAATGATCTCGACATCCGCCTCGCGGAGGGAAAGATCATAATAATCCGTCGATGCCGTCGTGGAGGCCGGAGTCAAAACGGGCGGGATGTAGAGAGCCTGCGTGAACGGGGTGCCGCCTGCGTCGAAAAGGAACGGGGGAATCGACCGGTTCTCTCCCCGTGCCATCACGCCGGGACACTCCATGGGGGCGTTCGCAGGGGTAGCTTTGCCCCGGGTGAGGTCCGGGTTCACAAAACCGAGGTCGATAGTCTGGCCGTCGGCATCGGTCGTGATTTCAAAAACGTTGGTCGTCCCCACATAGACGGGGAACACCCTCGCGGCATTTCCCGCCGCCACGTTATCCAGCAGATAAAACATGTAACTCTTCCCCGTTGGCAACGTCATGCTGAAAGTCGTCAGACCGCCCGCGCCCGTGGAGCGCCCCGCTTCAAGATTCGTGTCATTGTCGACGGCTACGAAAACCGGTCCCGAAACCTGACCCTGAATCGTGGTGGAACCCGGTCCCGCCGGGGCAAGGGAACCGGGGCTCCCCCCTCCGCCGCAGGCCCCAAGGCCGACGGAGAGGATCAAGGGCAACAACAGGTAAAGCAACGTCCGAAACGTATCTGCAGGGGTTCTCATACGTTCTTTCTCCTCCGAGGGTTCCATTGGTGTCTTCACTGCGTCCGGATGCCTGCGCCGCCTACCGGAAAATGATGCTGCCGGCGGAGAGAATTCCGCCGTTCTCCGTCCCCTGGACCTGCAATTTCACGTCGGGCTGGAGATTCGCGGACGTACCCCCGGAATATTGTGTGCCGCCGTCCGTCTGAACCCGTTTTCCTTCCACCTCGAAGGAAAGGAGGCTTCCGGAACCGATGGGAGGAGCGGTAACCAGCCCTTCGAGGGCAACCGCGGCGTTCTCCGGGAAATCGGTCCTCGGCGTGAGAATCTGGATCCGGGTGGCGGTTATCACTCCGGAAACCGGCTGCGGATCGGTCGTGTCCACCCGGACGTACATCCCGTTTTCCAGCTCCGCACCCATTGCCGGGGGATAGGAAACCGTCACGGTCGTCCCGGTTCCGTCGGGAAGCGGGCCGATCCGGAAGTCGGAGGAGGAAAAGCCCGAAACGAACCCCTTGATCTCGAACTCGGTGACGGGGCACATCATCATGAAGGAGCAGGGCACCATGTCGATGTATGTCGCGCGGATCCGGCCGGCGGAATCCACGTGCCCGCTGACCCTCACCACATCGTTCTGGTTGAGAGAGGAGAAGAGAGCAGTATTGTCCACCACGACGGTTTGTCCCAGGATCGTGAGGATATTTTCCGCGCCGGCGTTTATCGCGGCGATCGGTCCTTCGAGGTTATCCCGATACTCGATCGACTGCGCGTTATTGACGCCGGGTTCGTGGCGAATGGTGACGATCATCCCGACACGAAGCAGTTCGTGGGCCCTCATGGAGGTATTGTCCATCCCATTGAACTTCTTCCTCGTGACGAAGGTCGGCGAAACCTCGTCGTCGGTCAGGTAATGCATCCCGTTCACCACGACGCTGCCGAACCCGGTGATGGAACCCGTGCTGATCCCAGTGCCGCCCGTTCCCCCGCCCGCCACATCGGTGCCGACCCCCCCGCAGGTAGCAAACAAAAGGGAAGCAAACGTCGCCATCAGGATCCCGATCAGGTGTCGGGCGATTTTTCTCCGGTGCATCATTTATCATCTCCTTCGCTGTAGTCCTCCTGGAAATAGTAGATCCCGACCCCTGCCCGTTTCCTGCCCGTCCCCGAAACCCGGGGGGTAACGTCCCGGTCCCGATCGCTCATCCACCGGTCCAGATTCTCGAGCAACCCCTGTGCCTGACCCCGTGCCAGCTCCTTCAGCTTGGGAAGCACATCTTCCGGGAGATTGTCGTAGCAGACCTTCCTCTGGAAGAAGGGGGCGTCCGGGCAACAGATGTTGTGGTCGATGGTCCGTACAAGGTCCGACGTATCGACGCCGAGAATGGCGATCTTGTCGATGTCTCCGGTCTTCGGGATGTACGAACGTTCGAGCAGGCGGATCTTCCCTTCCGGCGTTCGCTCGACGGTCCCGACCCTCAGCAGTTCATCGAGTACGGCGCGGGCCGGGGCATCCCCGCTGTACTTTTTGATGAGTTCCCGGAAGCAGGTGGTTCCCTCCTCGAACAACAAATCCATCGGGTGTCCCGATTCCCCGTTGAACGTGGAGTCTCGAACCCAGCCGCTGACCACACGCGCAGCCCGGTTGTACCGTTTCGTAGCCCCCAGATCGGTCGTCGCGGGAAGGCGCTTTACGCGCAACACCTCTTTCCGGGAAAGGCCGGTGATGACGGATACACGCGACTTGGACTGCTTCCGTCCCGGAATGCTGAACTCTTCCGTGGCTACATCCACATAGACACGCTTTGCCAGGTCGGCAAATGTCCGGTACGGGATGCCGTTCCGCAGGAGAAGCCTCACCAGGGGGCGGAGCAAGGTCGTGATGGCGGCCGAAATGGCTGTGGTGATACGACTTTCCATATTTGGGAAAATTATCCCAAATCATACCCCATGTCAATAATTTTTTTCATTATGTTGACGGTCCGTAACTTAACCCCCTCTCAACCCGATTCCCACTCCCTATGGCGACGTGGTTGCCGAGGTCCTTCCGGACCAGAAGGCCGATGCCGTGAAACGACTGCAGGGGGGAGCGTATCGTGGCCATGGCGGGCGACGGGATCAACGACGCGCCGCCCGCGCTTGTGGAAGCCCAGGTGGGGATCGCCATGGGCACCGGGACGGACGTCGCCATGGAGAGCGCTGGCGTCACCCTGGTCAAGGGGGATCTTCACGGCATCGTTCGTGCCAGCGGAGTAGGTGGTCTTCGGTAATCGGCGGAAACCAGTCATCGCCGTTGATGCGATGGGCGGTTCTGCAGAATAGTCTGCAACGTCTTGCAGGATAGTCCCCGGTTAGTCCCGGGGGACTCTCCTTCTTCAATCCAACCAATCGAAACGACAGGGATATTTAGGCCGCTTCCTTTGGCATGGCTCGTGCTTTTTCTTTTCCTGAGAACGTGAAGTCGAGTGCGGGAAAGGAGGCAGAAGGATGGGTTGGTGGATGCTTTTCTGGGTTGTTGTCATCGTGGGGCCGCCAACGGCCCTTTGGTTCCTCCTTTCCGGGGAGCGGAGGGAACGGCGATGAAGAATGCATGGATCGCATTGGTCGGGTTCCTGGCGGCCGCAACCTTCCTCCTCTGGGAGGAACACCAGGCCCATATTCTGGGTGCACTGCCGTGGGTGCTCCTTCTGTTGTGTCCGATCCTGCATCTCTTCATGCATCGCGGCCATAACGGGCACGGGTCCCATGATGGACACGGGGGTGCAGGAGGCCACGCAGGGGATCACGGCAATACCGGGCAGAAGAGAAGGGGATGAATCACCAAGGATCCGCATACGGCCTATGGGCGCTCGTCCTGATCAACTCTGCTGTGTTCCTTTTTTTCGCTTACAGTTTCGCCAAACCGGCGACCCGCCGAGACTGGCGCTCCTTCGGGGCATTCTCCGCCTTCATCGTGGCGCTCTTCGCGGAGATGTACGGGTTCCCGCTCACGATCTATCTCCTGTCGGGATGGCTTCAGAGCCGGTACCCGGGGCTCGACGCGTTCTCCCACGATTCCGGGCACCTCTGGCAAACGCTGCTCGGCATCAAGGGGAATCCCCACTTCGACCCTCTCCACATCCTGAGCAATATCCTGATCCTGGCCGGGTTCCTCCTCCTCTATTCCGCCTGGAAGGTGCTCTACGCCGCCCAGAGAGAGCGAAGGCTCGCAACCACCGGAGCGTACTCTCGTGTCCGCCACCCGCAGTACGCGGGGTTCCTCCTCATCATGCTCGGGTTCCTCTTTCAGTGGCCGACGCTCTTGACGCTGCTCATGTTCCCCGTGCTTGTGTACATGTACTACCGGCTCGCCCTTCGGGAGGAGCGCGATTCCCGGGAGGCGTTCGGTGCAGCCTGGGATGAATACGCGGTCTGTACCCCGCGGTTTTTCCCGAGGTTGGGACGCCCGTCGGCCGGAATGCCCCAAGTCCGTAACGGATAGATCGGGGATCGACATGCCTGATATCTGTAGAAAGACAAAACGCGGATCGATAACAACAGAGAGAGGAGGCACCCCGTGACCAAACTCGTGGGGGAAAAAGTCAGGATGCGGATCTGGATCGGGGAGGGGGACAAGTTCGGGGACGTACTTTTGTACGAGGCCCTCGTCAAGCTGTTCCGGGAGGAAGGATTCGCCGGGGCCACGGTCATCCGGGGGATCGCGGGGTACGGCGCTCGCAGCCTTCGACGGGCCGGAAAATCGTTGGAAATGTCGCGCGACAATCCCGTTATCGTCATTGCTGTTGACACCCAGGAGAAGATCGATCGGGTAATGCCCAAGATCGACGAAATGATGAGCGGAGGGATGATCACCCTCGAGCCCACGACCGTGCTCCGCTATGCCCACAAACACGTGTGACGGATCAAAACCGGAGCTGCACGCCGCCCCCGAAACCGTAATCGGAGTGCCATTGACCGACGAAGGAAAAACACTTGGTAATCATGTACGATAAACCGGCGCTGCCTTCCCACTTATCGTGTGTGTCGTATTGGACCTCGCCCAGGAGTGCGAGACGTGGCGTCAATTCAAAAGATTTATCCAGGTTGAACCTCGCACCGCCATCGGTATCGATCCACGCGCGAGACTCCAGGTTGAGCGGCAACAGGTAGTGAAATCCGAACACTCCCCGGATTTCGTCGGAATCATCCCCTTCCCCCAACAGGTCAGCACCGGCGAAGATCGTGAAAAACCGGTTGATGTAGCGATCCCAGGTGAAGATCCCCTCCCGCTCGGTATCGTCCACCTTCTGCCACCCCACTTCCCACTCCGCGGTCAGGATGTTGTGGGTGTTGGAAAGCATCAGAAAACCCTCGGTCATATTGCTTAAGGCATCGGCCTGTCCCCAGAAATACCAGGAATCCCTGTAGAGATTGGACCGGATGGCGGCGAGCCGGGGGTCGAGGGGAAAGTCCTCGTAGTGCACGACCCGGGCCATGCCGGCCTTCATGTGGTAGAGCAGGTGGCAGTGGAAGAACCAGTCGCCGACCTCATCGGAATAAAACTCGATGACGGTGGTGGACATGGGAGCGACATCGACGGTGTGCTTGAGCGGAGAATAATCGCCCTGGTCGTTGATCACCCGGAAGAAGTGGCCGTGCAGGTGCATCGGGTGGTGCATCATCGTGCGGTTGATCATGATGAATCGCACGACCTCTCCCGCGTGGATCAGGATCGAGTCGCTTTCCGATAGGGGCTTGTTGTTGAGAAGCCATACGTAGCGCTCCATGTCGCCGTCGAGCGTCAGGCGGATTTCTCGCACGGGTTTGTCCTTGGGAAAAGCGGTTGGCCTGGTGGCCCGCAGGTTGGCGTAGGGTGGCCATGGACGGCCTGGGTCCATCCCGTCAACGGCGAGGTTTTTCGAAGAGGAGACGTCTGTGGCGAGCAGGCGGAAGTCGGTGCCGTACTTCTTGCCTGTCCGCGCGACATCGTGATCGCCCTCCACCGTATGACCGCGGGGGGCCGTGCGCATAATGTCGTGGCGACCGTGATCCATCGTGGCACTGGAGCTCGGCGGCGGCTTGCTCATGCCCGAGGAGTGATCCATGCCGCCATTGCGCAATCGGGAAGTTCCGGGGCCGTGGTCCATCCCGTGCATGACGTCCATATTCATCGATCCCATTCCCATCATGCCGGGCCGGTCGAACCTCCCGGCGTCAACCTCGCGATCCGGGAAGCCCATAGCGCCTGCGGGGGTAAGGGCGAATATCCGTTTCAGGGATAGATGCCTCATGTGGGCCATGAGGGAGTATAGGTTCGGGTTGGGGATGTCCGGGGCCGGGTGGCGCTCCCCGGAACCGATCCAGACCGACGCGAAGCCCGAACCGTCGTGGGCGGTGGCTCGGAATTCGTAGGCTCCGGAGGCGGGGACCTGGACGAGCACGTCGTAGGTTTCTGCAACTCCGATGAGAAAACGATTCTCCTCGTACGGTTCCACATCCTGGCCGTCCGCGGAAACGATGGTCATCGGACCGCCGGCGAACTCCAGGTGAAAATAGGTGGTGGCGGAGCCGTCGATGATCCGCAGTCGGACGGTTTCCCCAGGCCCGGCAGAAAGGGTGGTTTCGGGCTTGCCGTTGGCGAGGAAGCGGTCGTAGGCCACGTCCGAGATGTCCATGGCGGGCATCCGCTGGAGTTCGCGCTTATAATAGTCGCCGAGCATACCGAGACGTGCGGCGCCGAGGATGCTTTGGCCACTGCCCTTCTGTATCGCATACCACTCGCTGCCTCGCTTTAGCGTCCGGTTTACTTCGTGCGGGTCCTCGTCGGTCCAGTCCGAGAGCATCAGGACATGGTCGCGGTCGGGCTTCGGGCTGCTCTGTCCCGTCGGCTCGATGACAATCGAGCCGTACACGCCGCTTTGCTCCTGCAGGCTGGTGTGGGAGTGATACCAGTAGGTTCCGCTCTGGCGTATGGGAAATTCGTAGGTGAAGGTTGCGCCGGCCATGATGGGCGGGAAGCTGACGTAAGGGACACCGTCCATATCCGGCGGAACCAGCACGCCGTGCCAGTGGATGGAGGTCTCCACGCTCATTTTGTTGTGGACACGGATGCGGGCAAAGTCGCCTTCTCGGAACCGCAATGTCGGGCCGGGAATGCTTCCATTGATGGTCATGCCCCGGGCGGATCTTCCTGTGATATTGACCTCCTGCCTCGCTATCGTGAGGTCGTATTCGACGATTTCCCCCCGGGCCGACAATGGGGTTACGAGGATGGCGAAGATGATGCCTGCAAGCGCCAAGAGACTTTCGCGCGATACCATGAGGTGGCTCCTCGCATCGAAACCGCAGGGGGTGGAAGATTCAGAACGGTTCCGTTTCCGCGACCGGGATTTTGCCGTGATGATAAAAAGCATAGCAAAGGAATGCCGCCCGGAAAAGAATAATGCCTGGAATCGGTGGTGATGTTTGCCATGAACCTCGCTGCACGTGACGATTCGGCATCCTCAATTTTCGGTGTGCCCGGGTGGCATGGTGGTCGAATAGTCTACGACTTTTGAAGAATATTCTCCGCCGGGGGGCGGAAACCGTCGCTCACGAAACTCCCACGTCCTTCAAAACTGCCAATATCATTGACTGTTATCCTTATTCTGCATTTCTGGCACGGCCCCTGCTAAGGTTACCCCCTGAATTTCAACCCAGGAGGTCTATAAATCCATGAATTGTCACGGGAAGGAAAAGAAGGCCGGGAGAACATCGAAAAGGGGCGGCCGCGCGGGAGGCCGTGCATGGATTGCCGTCCTCCTCATCGGAGGGCTGATTCTCGTCGTAGCCGTCGCCAAGGGGACCAGGGCGGGGTGGTTCGGCGACATGTTCCAGAAATCCCCTGCCGAAGTTGCGAAGGCGGCGGGAGTAGTGGAAACGGCGGAGACGGTGAAAATTCCTCTCAAGTCCCTCGAATCGGGGAAAGCGATATTCCTCCAGGCGGACCTGGGAGGACGGCAGATTCATTACTTCGCCCTCAAGAGCTCCGACGCAGTCTATCGGGCCGCCTACGACACCTGCGACGTCTGCTTCCGGGCGAACCGGGGATACCGCCAGGAAGGCGACCTGATGGTATGCAACAACTGCGGGCAGCAGTTCCCGAGCGTAAAGGTGAACGTGATAAAAGGCGGATGCAACCCCGCCCCCCTTGTCCGGAAGGTGGAAGGGGAGTACCTGGTGATCCAGAAGAGCGACATTGCGGCGGGCGGAGCCTTCTTCGTCAGCAAACGTTCGTAGGGGAGCGGGGAGACAACCGATGAACATACGAATGCTTGCCTGGAGGAACCTTTTTCGGCGCAAGTCCCGTGCGGTCTTCACGGGCCTGGGGATCTTTCTCGGGATCGGCACGCTCGTCGCCCTGTCCTCTCTCACCATGCAGATGGAAGGTGCGGTGCGCGACAAGCTGGACCGGTTCGGGGCGAACATCCTGATCGTCCCCCGGGCGGATCAGCTC
>DATHRT010000015.1:0-15982 GCA_035464915.1 Candidatus Limnocylindria bacterium | reverse complement strand
GGGTGCTGGGCCAATACCGCTCGACGCAGCGGCATGTGGCGGCGGTCAAATCGGACGAGGATGCGCTGACGAAGGCGATCGTAGGATTGGAAGCTCAGTACGGAAGGTACGGATACAAACGGGTGACCGGTCTATTGCGGGAAGCGGGATGGAGGGTGAACAAGAAGCGGGTGGAGCGGATCTGGCGGCGGGAGGGATTGAAAGTGCCGGCCCGGCAGCCGAAACGGGGCCGTCTGTGGTTCAACGACGGCTCCTGCGTGCGGCTTAGGCCGGAATATCCAAACCATGTCTGGGCGTACGACTTCGTGGCGGACCGGACGTACGACGACAAGGCGCACCGGATGCTGACGGTGATCGACGAGTACACGCGGGAGTGCCTGGCCATTGTTGTTGGCAGGAAGATCAACTCCCACGATGTTCTCTACACGTTGGCGGGCTTGTTCATCCAGAGAGGTATTCCGGCGCATCTCCGGTCGGACAACGGACCTTAAGTTCCGTGCCAGGGCGGTTCGGGAGTGGCTATCGAGGCTGGGCGTGGGGACGCTGTTCATCGAGCCGGGCAGTCCATGGGAGAACGGATATGTTGAGTCGTTCATCGGGAAACTGCGGGATGAGTTGTTGAACCGGGAGATTTTCTACACGCTCAAGGAAGCTTGTATCCTGATAGAGCAATGGAGGGGGCACTACAACGGGGTGAGACCGCATAGTTCGTTGGGATACCGGCCACCGGCTCCCAAGACGATCGCATTCCCAGTCCTTGGCCTTCCAAGTCCTTGGAACTCGTTGGAGACTCCAGGAGGGTTCCTGCACTAAGATACGGGTGGACCGATCACAGGGGGCGGGTCACCCTATGCAAGCTCTCTTCAATACTGTACAGTACGTTACTATAAATTCTTCGTCGGGAATTGGCGGCCTTTTCCGAGTCGCGAAGCCGGCGGAAAAAGCCAGGCATTGGCGGACCGACCCTCGGCGCTCGCAGGAGCAGTCCTATTGCATGCACGAAAAGACCAGGATGAGTTGATGAACGCAGCCGGGCAGAGGCGGCGCGACGCGATGATCGAGGCGGCCTATTCGCTGTTTATCGAGAAAGGATACGCGTCGGTTTCGGTCGACGACATCATAAGGGCATCGAAAGGGTCAAAATCGTCCCTCTACAAGTTTTTCGGGAGCAAGGAAGGCATTCTGAAGGCCGTCGTCGAGTCTCTCGCCGAGGAATTTTTGCGCGAAATCCACCTCGAGTTCCCCTCCGCCAAGACCCCCCGGGAGGCGCTCAATCGTGTCGGGATGGTGTTCGCCGACCTGGCGCTTTCGGACAACGCGATCAACCAGCACCGGCATGCCGTGTCCCATGCCAAGGCGTTTCCCGACCTCGCGAAGCTGTGGTACGAGTCGGGCCCGAAAAGGACCATGGACGGATTCGCGGACTTCCTGGAGAAGGAGACCGCGGCGGGGCGATTGCGGATTGTCGACCCTGCCCGTGCCGCGTGGTTTTTCCTCGGCATGATCATCTTCCACGACAACATGAGGCGGTTGGTCTGCCTTCCCCCGTCGAAAAGGTCCGACCTGAAAAAGATGGTCTCCGAAGCGGTCGAAGTCTTCCTCGCCGCGTATGGAGTTTGATCCCGCCGGGATACAGGAAGTCCCAGATCCTTTCCCGTAGAAAGCCAGTCCCGGAACGCTTCCCGCTTTACAAATCCCCACCACAATCGCGACGTTTTCGAGAGGCTCTGCGCTTGGCCGCAGTTGCGTCTACAGCAGTTAATGCCCCGTAAGGTTTGCGTGTCCGGACCTGCCTGATCGGGGGGGGAAAATGTTCTTGACAGGCTGTGTACTGTACTGTACGTTACATCATACTGTAACGTACAGTACATAACCAAGGGGGGAAATGGACATGCAGGAGAACGGTAGGAGACGGTGGGAGAAGACCTCGAACGGACAACCCATGAATGCAAAAAACCGCGAAAGGAGCAATGCAATGCGCAGAGAGAAAGGTTTACTGGTGGGATTTTTGGCCGTTGCATCGACAGTTTTATTGGTGGGTTTTCTATTATTGTTGGTATTTCTGCCCATGGCGATGATCCCGCAAGCGGGCGCCGGTAATCTCCCCGAAGCCACAAGGGGCATGCCGGCTACATTGCCTTTGCCCGAGTCCCTCAACGCTCTCTATCCGCCGGTCGCAGATCGCCCCGTATATCTGCAAAAGATGCTGGCCCTGGAAACGTCTTTTTCGGGGATCGTCGTCGATCTGATGGAGGAAGACTACGATGGAGCGAGAGGGTCGTTCGAGGATTTCCAGAGGCAATACCGGGAAGTGGCCGGAATGGTGCCGGAATGGGAGAGGGAGTACCCGGAGGGAAAGGTGGAAGAACTGGGCGCGGCGCTGGCCGCGGGAGATAGAGGGCTGGCGATGAACGCGTTCGCCGCGGTGGGTGAAATCTGCCACCGGTGTCACCTTGTGGCTATGGTCTCCGTGCAGCAGAGATACCACTGGGGGGATTTCGGCTCCATAACATTCAAGGATCCCCTGAGCGGTGCTTCGACCGGGTATCCGCAGTTCAAGAAATTCCTGGCCGCGAACTTGGCTGGCATCACGGTGGATCTGAAGCAGGGACAGATCGCCAACGCACGGAAGCAGTTCGATGGGTTCCGGGTGAGGTTCCTGGCGTTGAGCGACTCCTGCCTTGGTTGTCACGAGAAAGAGAGCAGGGACTTCTTCAATCGCGATATGCGGGATACGGTGGAAGAGCTCGGACAGGCGCTCAAGAGCCGGACAATCGCTGCGGACGCGGTGATGGCGCTCGCTCAGAAGATCGGAAGGGAGAGCTGCTCGAAGTGTCACCTGGTGCATCTCCCTGCCGCGCTTGCGGGGCGCTCCTCCCGGTGAGCCCTTCCTGTCTGTAGACGAAGGCATCTCACAATAATCTTCTTCGGGATGTGTGTCCCGTGCGGAGGAAAAACGTCATGGAAGTTTCCGGGAATACCGAACAGATGCTGAACCAGATGATCGTAGGTTCCTGGGTGACTCAGGCGATTTACGTCGCGGCGGAAATCGGGATCGCCGATTTCCTTGCCTTGGGCCCACGCACGGCCGACGAACTTGCGCGGGAGACGGGGACACACGGCGCTTCCCTCTACAGGGTACTGCGGGCGCTGGCAAGCATCGGCCTCTTCAACGAGGACATCGATGGACGGTTCTCCCTGACGCCGATGGGGAAATTGCTGGGAAGCGATACGCCCGGCTCCAAGCGCTCGCTGGCCATAATGGCCGGCTCCGAGTTTTACCGATCGTGGGGTGGGCTCCTGACCTCCGTGGAAACAGGTGACAGCGCGTTCGACAAGGTCTTCGGCAAACCGTTCTTTCAATACATGAGCATGAACCCGGATCGTTGGCGGATATACGATTCCGCGATGACCGGAATCCACGAAAGCGAGACGATACCCGTCCTCGATGCATACGACTTCGCTTCGTTCCGGACGGTCGTCGATGTCGGCGGCGGAAACGGCTTGGCTTTGGCAGCCATCCTCCGCCGCCACCCGGATGTACGGGGCGTCCTGTTTGATCTCCCTTCCGTTGCGAAGCGTGCCGAAGAGGTTTTTGCCGGTTTCGGCCTGTCTGATCGCTGCGGGATCGTAGGTGGAAATTTCTTCGATTCCGTCCCTGCATCATGCGATGCGTACCTGCTACGCCACGTCATTCACGATTGGAATGACGGCCAAGCGATTGCCATTCTTAGGAATTGCAGAGATGCGATGCGATCCGGGGGCAGGGTGCTGGTCGTGGAGACCGTGATTCCATCGGGCAATGAGCCGTGTTTCGGCAAGTGGCTTGACCTGATGATGCTCGTGGTTGGTGGACGTGAGCGTACCAAAGAGCAATATGAAAAACTGTTTTCGGCGGCGGGACTTAGGCTGACCCGCATTGTTCCGACCGACCATGAAGTCAGCGTCATCGAGGGTGTGTGCGCCCCTGGTTCCCCCGGGTAGCGAAGTTGAATGGTTTCCAACAGGCTGCAGCTGGCCACTTGCGGTCCTCCATCGCTGTCTGTCACCGTTCGTAATAACCACGTCCCAGCTCTTCGACCTGCCCCGGACACCGGATCGCCAGGCGATCCGGTGTCTTGCGCCCGCACGCAAGGCGGGACTGTCGAACGTCCGATCGGGCAACCTTCACCTGCTTCACTGAGGACAGACCCTCGCCCGGCCGTCGAAACGATATTGCGGAAGGTCGCGCCGGCGTAGCTCCTTCCCCTCGACCGCGGACTCCGGGAATCATCTATGATATAGGAGACTCTGATACTGGCGAGATTCCTTCCGGAGCGACGAATGCGAACCGACTCCCGAACCGGCGCAACCCCCCGCATGGCCCTTCTCCTTCTTCTTCTCCTGCTCCTTGGGCCGTCCGCCCGGACCGCACGGGCCCACGAGGCCTTTCTTGGCCGCTCCCTGGTGGTGCAGGCCAAGGGGGAAGATGCGGCAAGGGACCAGAAGGAGGACGGAAAGGAGGAGGAGAAGAAGAAAGGGCCGAAACCGTATGCAGAGGTGGTGACGAAGGAGGCGAAAACCCTGGAAGGTCTCTTCAAGGTTCACCGCGTCGGTCCGAAGGTGTACTACGAGATCCTCCCCGCCCTCCTGGGACGAGAGATGCTCTGGTACACCGAGGTATCCCGGGTGCCGTCCGGCGTGGGGTTCAGCGGTCTGCCGGTCAACTACCGCGTCGTCCGTTGGGAAAAGCGGGACGACCGGATCCTGCTCCGGGGTCTCTCCTACGAGAAGCGGGCAGGCGGGGATCCCGCGCTGGAGGATGCCGTGGAGCGGGCCTCCCTCCCGCCGATCCTCTCCGCCTTCGACGTGGAGGCTTACGGAGCGGACAACGCCGCCGTGATCGACGCCACCATGCTGCTCACCTCGGACCTCCCCGACTTCTCGGCCCGGGAGATCCTGGGCCGCCTCAAGCTCCCCGCCCCCCCCTCCGTGGATGCCTCCCGAAGCTACGTGGACGAGGTCAAGGCGTTCCCGGCGAACCTCGAGGTGCGCTCCGTGATCACCTACTCCCTCGGGCCCCCACCTCTTCCCGGCGCGGGCGAGGAGCCCGGTGCGGAGGTCCCGGGCGGCCTGCGAAGCCTCTCTGTTATGCTCCACTACAGCCTCGCCCTCCTGCCGGACCGGCCGATGCGGGGACGGTACTTCGACCCCCGCGTGGGCTACTTCGCGCGCTCCTTCGAGGAGTACCGGACCGAGGAGAACCGGATGGCCCGGCGCCGCTTCATCAATCGCTACCGCCTCGCGAAGAAGGATCCGGAGGCGGCCCGGTCGGAGCCGGTGCGCCCGATCGTCTTCCACCTCTCCCGGGAGGTCCCGGAGAAGTGGCGATCCTCCCTCTGCCGGGGGGTGGAGGACTGGAACGTCGCCTTCGAGGAGGCAGGGTTCCTCGGGGCCATCGCCTGCCGAAACGCCCCGACGCCGGAAGAGGATCCCTCCTGGGATCCCGAGGACGTCCGCTACTCCGTGATCCGGTGGTCCGCCGAGCCGATCCCCAACGCCTCGGGCCCCCACGTCCACGATCCCCGCAGCGGGGAGATCCTCTCCTCCCACATCATCTTTTGGCACGACATCCTCAAGCTGATGGAGGGATGGTACTTCGTGTTGAGCTCCCCCCTCGACCCGCGGGCGGTGAAGATCCCCCTTCCCGACGAGGTGATGAGCGAGCTGATCCGCTACGTGGCGGCCCACGAGGTGGGGCATGCGCTGGGACTTCGGCACAACCACAAGGCGAGCTCCTCCTACACCGTTTCCCAGCTCCGGGACCCGGTCTTCACAGCGGAGCACGGCACCGTGGCGTCGATCATGTCCTACGGGCGGTTCAACTACGTGGCCCAGCCGGGGGACGGCGTGACCCGGCTCCTGCCGGTGGTGGCCCCCTACGATCGGTTCGCGATCGGGTGGGGATACCTCCCCCTTCCGGAAGCGAACTCGCCCCGGGAGGAGATCCCGCTTCTCGACCGGATGGCTGCGCGGCAGATCGAGGAACCGTGGCTCAGGTACGGCGGGGAGGACGGGCCGGCGGGGGTGGACCCCACCGTGAAGGTGGAGGCGATCGGAGACGACCCGATCGAATCCACCGCTCTGGGTCTTGCGAACCAGGAACGGGTCCTTTCCCGTCTGGTCGCGGCGACGGAGAAGCTGGGGGAGGACACCACGGTCCTGGAGGAGACGTACGGGCAACTCCTCAATATCCGGCTCCACTGGTTCCGCTCCGTGGCGAAGCTGGTCGGGGGGGTTGTGGAGACCCGGTATCTCGGGGGGCGGGGGGAGGCTCCCTTCTCCCGGGTACCGCCCGAAGCGCAGGAGAAGGCGGTTGCGTTCCTGCTCGACCGGGCATTCCGGTCCCCCGGATTGCTGGCCGACCCCGGGATCCTGAATCGGATCCGGTACCTTGGGGCGGTCGACCCGGTGACGGACCTTCAGCGCTCCCTCCTGCTGGAGCTGGTCAGTCCCGAGCGGTTCCGCCTCCTGCTGGACGGGGCGGCCCTTTCTCGCGGCACATCCTACTCCACCGGGAAATTCCTCTCCGACGTGCAGGCAGGGGTGTGGGAGGAGCTGCGGGCGAAGCGCCCCCGGATCGATCCCTGGCGCCGAACCTTGCAGAGGTCCTACCTGGAGCGGATGGGACGGATGATCGGCGCGGCCGAGGGCTCCTTCCGGGGGATGGAAAAGCCGGACATTTCCGGCTCCGGGGACAGCCCCGACCTCGCGTCGCTTCGGCGTACCGATTTCCGGGCCGTGGCCCGCGCCTCCCTTGCCTCCCTTGCGTCATCGATCGACGGCGCCCTCGCCCGGACGGAGGACCCGACGACACGTTTCCACCTCAAGGATTGCCGGAAGGAGATCGCGCTTCTGCTTGACCCACGGAAGTGACTGCCGGATCGCCTCCCCGGGAGGAAACATCGTGTCTGTGACCTTTCCCTCGAATGGAATGCAAATGGCGCTGGGCGGAAGTCGCGTTGGGGTGACAGGCATTGGACGTGGAACGGTACAACATCATTGGTGCTGGATCTACAACATGATTTACGCACGTGACATCGGCCGGGAGGCGTGACGTGAAGGCGTTGATCCTGGACGGAAGCCGGGAGGGGGACTCTCTCACCCCCGTCGCGGTCCAGGGGATGACCGCTGCGCTCACCGAACGAGTGGACGATGTCGAGCTGGTGAAACTGCGCGAGCTCGACATCGCACCGTGCGCGGGATGCTTCGGGTGCTGGACGCGCACGCCGGGTGAGTGTGTCGTCCGGGACAGCGCCCACGATGTCCTGCGCTCCTATGTCGGGTCGGATATCGTCGTGTACGCGACGCCGGTGACGTTCGGCGGGTACTCGTCCCATCTGAAGAAAATGCTCGACCGGTTCATCCCTGTGCTGGACCCGCGGTTCACCGTCGTGGGCGGAGAGGTCCATCATCGCCTGCGGTACCGGCGGTACCCGAAGACGATCGGCCTGGGAACGCTTCCATCGCCCGACCCGGAAGCCGAAAGGTTGTTCGCGACGTTGGTCGCCCGGAATGGCATCAACGTGCACCAGGCCGTCGAAGCGGGAGTGATCGTGGGAGCAATGGACCCTGGATCCGTGCGACGCTTCGCGGAGCGGCTCCTCGATCGGGCAGGGGTGGCGGCATGAAGGTCCTGATCCTGATCGGCAGCCCGAAGGGACGCAACTCGGCGTCCGGCATGCTGGCGTCGAAGCTCGCCGAGGGATTGCGGGAGCAAGGCGCCACCGTAAGGGACGAACTGGTGCATGCCGGGCTGCGATCGGAGGATGGCACCCGCCTGCTGCTGGATGCGGTGGATGCCTCCGATCTTGTCGTGCTGGCTTTCCCCCTCTACGTCGATTCGCTCCCGGCGCCGCTTACACGACTGCTCGAACGGATCGCAGAGCGCCGGATTCGTGTTTCCCCTGCGGGGACACCCCGGCTTGCCGTCATCGTCCAGTGCGGATTTCCCGAAGCCCACCAATGCGACACCGCTGTCGGGATCTGCAGGCTGTTCGCGGAACGTACAGGAATGCGCTGGGCCGGTGCCCTTGCGATGGGGATGGGCGGGCAACTCGGTGGTGGTGAATTCCGGAGACTGCCTGGCGGTGGAAAAATTATCCTCGACGCACTCGATATGGCGTCGAAGGCGCTCTCGAGAGGCGGCAACATCCCCGAGGAGGCAACGACGCTTTTTGCCAAGCCGCTCATCCCACGTTGGATGTACCTCCTGTTCGGCAACCTGGGATGGCGCATGCAAATGAGGAAAAACAGGACGCGACGGCCGTTGACGTACAGGCCGTATTCACAGGGATAACCCTACCGGATCAGGGGGGTGAAGGTTCGAATCCTTCGTGGCCCACCAGTAGAATCAAGGGGTCAGGGGTAACATCCTTCCCGGGAACTGTTCCCATGTGAGGTTGCGCATGAATGAGTTGACGAGTGAACTGTAAAAGGGTATAAAAAAGGCCGAGGGTTAATGTCATATAAGCAATTGAATCTAAAATTAATAATGCCATTCCCTTTCGTCCATTAACCAACCAGGTTCCCCGTCAGACATCCGGCAACCATTGGACAAACGTTATCCTTCCGATGAAAGGTGCTGGGATGCTTCCCCGCATTCCCGGAACGGTCTCTTTTTCCCTTCAATCATCGGACTTGTGCCAATTCCGCCCGCCCTGACGGTCAGCATAATCGGTTCGATGAATCCGGGGATGTCATTTCAGAAGAGGTTGAGGGAGAAAGGAGGGATAAACGATGCCCACATACATTCTCCTTTGTAAACTCACGCATCAGGGAAGCAAGGATATAATGAATGCACCTGCTCGAATCGATGACGCCACAAAGTTATTCCAAAAAATGGGCGGCAAGGTGATTGGCGTGTACATGGTAATGGGGGAATATGACTACATCACGATCGGCGAGTGCCCGAGCGATGAAGTATCAACAGCATTTGCGTTGGCGTTAAGTGCACAGGGAAATGTGAAAACAACCACACTGAAGGCATTCACCGCGAAAGAAATTCCGGCCATACTTGCCATGTTGCCAAAATCATAAGCAAGAACAACTAAAATCAAGGGGTTACCCGGAAACGGGTGGCCCCTTTTTTTAGGTAATACCTTTTTTTAATGGGGATGTTCGGGAGGCGCTTCCGTGCGTTTTAAGGTTAAGGAAGAGTTGTTCCGAAATACCTTTCATGGATGATCGGAAGGGGCAGCCTGTGCAAGGTGCAAAGATTTGCACGAAACGGGTTTCCTCCTTCCTGTTCGCGGTAGCGCTGTCGTTACTGTGCGGATGCGGCGGAGGGGATTCGGGAACTGTTTCCCCTTCACCTTCTCCGCCGGAGGACCCGGGGACGGGAGTTCCGGGAATCGACTCGATTCGCCAGGAATTTCTGGACGCTGTCAACCAGGCCCGCTCGGTGGACAGGATATGCGGAGCCGACCCCTCTGATGCCGCTCCTCCCGTGGCGTGGATCGATACCCTCGCCATGGCAGCCTTCCTCCATTCCGAGGACATGGCGATCAATCAGTTCTTCTCGCACACCGGGTCGGACGGCAGCGCTCCCGGGGAAAGGATCACCCGGGAAGGGTACGACTGGCGGACGTACGGGGAAAATATCGCCGTGGGCTACCCCACGGTCTTCGACGTGATGCAGGGGTGGCTGGGCAGCGAAGGCCACTGCCGCAACATCATGACCCCCGACTTTGCAGAGATCGGCGCCGCCTTCGCGGAAGGGAAGTACCTGGGCAACCCCGCCGCCCCCTACTGGACCTTCGACCTGGCGCCGCACCGGTAGACCGCACCTCTTTACCTCGCGCTCGACACCGGAATGGGGACCGACACCGATTTCACGTGGAGGTCCCGCTGCGGGAAGGGGATCTCGATTCCGTTCTCCTTGAACGCCTTGAAGAGCATGAAGTAGATTTCGCTTGCCAGGATCTTCGGGTACTGGACTCTCGTCACGGTCCAGACGTTCAGTACGAAATTGAGCGAGCTGTCGCCGAACCCGGTGAAGACGACTTCCGGCTCCGGAATGGTCAGGACGTCCGGGTGACTGTCTGCGACCTCCATGAGGACGTCGCGCACGGCCTCCGGGTCGCTTTTGTACGAGACGCCCAGGGGGATGGGAAAGCGCACCTGGCGGTCGTTGGCGGTCCAGTTCGTCACGTGGCTGTTGATGAACTCGGAGTTCGGTATGATCATCACGACATTGTCGTTGGTGCGGATCCAGGTGGCGCGCGCCGCAATCCTCACCACGTCCCCGTTGGTATCGCCCACCTCGACCCTGTCCCCCACCTGGATCGGACGCTCCATGAGGAGGATGATCCCCGAAACGAAATTGTTCGCGATATTCTGCAGGCCAAAACCCACCCCGATGCCTACCGCGCCTCCCAGAATGACGAGACTGCTCATGTTCACCCCCGCCCACTGGAGGCCGATCAGCAACCCGAACAGGAAGACGACGTACGCCGCGATCTGCGCGAACGCGTACTGTTGCCCGGGGTGGAGGGAGGTGCGTACGAGGACCCGGTTCTCCATGAGGCGACGCGTCATCTGGGAAACCATCCGGAGGAGGAAGAAGAACACGAAGGTCTTGATGAGGAAGACCGGCGTGATCGGGATGTCCCCGATGTTTATGTAGGGACGATACAGGGCCTTGACAAAGTCTTCGCGCAGGCTGCCGAAGAGGGGCAAAATCTTCTCGGACGCGAGGAATCCGATACCCACCATGACGACGATCGCGACCCCCAGCAGGATCAGCAGACGATTGCCCGTGGTAAGCTTCATGACGGCATGCTCCTTTTTCGTATAGATTTATCGGGCGGAATTCGGTTGATCTCCTGAAATAATCACGGTTTCACCGGACAGGAACATTTTATCGTGGACACCGTTTTCGGCGCGTTGTCCGGGCAAGCCGGATGAGATATAATACCGTCATTTCAAGTATTTGGTATCCCCGCCGATCCTGCTCCTAAACGGTGCGGGAACGCCTCCTGGATGAAGTGAATCGTTCCGGCGAATGGGGCTATCGTTTCGACAATTGGGGAGAACCGGGAATGGAAACGAATTCGCGCACAGGAAAAAGCAGCCGGATCCCCTTGGGTACCCCTCGCCGCGTGGTCATCGAGAACGTCTCCCCGGAGATCGACGGGGGCCGTTTTCCCATCAAGAGGACCATCGGCGAGACGGTGACCGTCACGGCCGACATCCACACCGACGGTCACGACATGATCACGGCCGTCCTCCGCTACCGAAACAATGACGATGCCTCCTGGCGGGAAGTCCCCATGCGGGAGCTGGGCAACGACCGGTGGATCGGCACATTCCCCGCCACTTCCCTGGGGCGTTCCCTGTACGGAATAGCGGCCTGGGTCGACCGGTTCTGCACCTGGCGCCGCGACCTCGCGAAGAAAGTCGATGCGGGACAGGACGTCCGGGTCGACCTGCTGGTGGGTTCGATGCTGATCGGCGAGACGGCCGGGCGGGCCAGGGGCGTGGACCGGGAATCCCTGCGGGAGGCGGCGGGATCCCTGAAGGTGAAGGACGAAAAGGAAACGGCGGCGGCTGTGCGGAAGGCCCTGGACGAGGGGCTTGCGCGCCGGATCAAGGGGTATCCCGACCGGCGGTTCGAGACGGTCTACGAAAGGGAACTCGCTGTGACGGTCGACCGGGAAAGGGCTCGGTACGCAACCTGGTACGAACTGTTCCCCCGGTCCTGCGCGCCTGCGCCGGGGGGCCACGGTACCTTGCGCGACGTGGTAGGAAGACTCCCCTACGTCGCGGAAATGGGTTTCGACGTTCTCTATCTGCCCCCGATTCACCCGATCGGGGGGACCCACCGGAAAGGGAAGAACAACGTCGTCGGCGCCGATCCGGACGATGCGGGGAGCCCCTGGGCCATCGGATCCGAGGACGGGGGACACAAGGCGGTCAACCCTGCTCTGGGGACCCTAGAGGATTTCCGCCACCTTGTGGCGAAGGCGGGGGAGTACGGGATCGAGGTCGCCATGGACATCGCCTTCCAGTGCTCTCCGGACCACCCGTACGTCAAGGAGCACCCGGAATGGTTCCGCCTCCGTCCCGACGGCACCGTTCAGTACGCGGAGAACCCGCCGAAGAAGTACCAGGACATCTATCCGTTCGATTTCGAGACGGAGCACTGGCGTACGTTGTGGGAGGAGCTTTTCTCCGTTGTCCGGTTTTGGGCCGATCAGGGGGTCCGGATCTTCCGGGTGGACAACCCCCATACGAAACCTTACGAATTCTGGGAATGGCTGATCGCAGGGGTAAAGCAGGAGTACCCCGAGTCCATCTTTCTCGCCGAGGCGTTCACCCGGCCCAAGGTCATGTACCGGCTTGCGAAGGTGGGGTTCACGCAGTCCTATACCTACTTCGCCTGGCGCAATTCCAAGTGGGAGCTTAAGGACTATTTCGAGGAGCTCACGCAGACCGAGGTCCGGGAGTATTTCCGCCCCAACCTGTGGCCGAACACCCCCGACATCCTGACGGAACAGCTGCAGTTCGGGGGGAGGCCGACGTTCCTGGCGCGTCTCGTCCTGGCCGCCACGCTGGGCGCCAGCTACGGCATCTACGGACCCGCCTTCGAGCTGTGCGAGAACCGGCCTCTGGAACCGGGGCGGGAGGAATACCTCGACTCGGAAAAGTACGAGATCCGGCACTGGGACATCGGGAGGCCGGACAGTTTGAAGGAATTCATCGGGCTGGTGAACCGGATCCGGCGGGAGAACCCGTGCCTGCAGGCCGATGCGAACCTTGCGTTTCATCCCGTGGACAACGACCGGATGGTCGCCTTCAGCAAGGCAAGCGACGACCTGTCGAACATCATACTGACGGTGGTCAACCTCGATCCCCACCACACCCAGTCGGGATGGGTCGATCTCCCGCTGGCCCGCCTCGGCCTTGACCCGGCGGTTCCCTTCCAGGGACACGATTTGCTCAGCGGGGCGAGGTACCAGTGGCACGGCGAACGCGTCTACTTCCAGCTCAACCCCGCGGAGGTGCCTGCGCACATCATCCGCATCCGGCGGAAGGTCAGGACCGAGCGGGATTTCGACTACTTCCTGTAACCGAATGGCGTAAAAAAAAAGGAAACGATTCCCATATGGCGGACAAAGGGAAAAATCTTTACACGCTGGATGACAATCCCCTCTGGTACAAGGACGCGATCATCTACGAAGTGCACGTCCGGTCCTTCCATGACAGCGACGGAGACGGAGTGGGGGACTTCCGGGGGCTCACGGGGAAGCTGGACTACCTCCAGGACCTCGGGATCACCGCCCTCTGGCTCCTCCCCTTCTATCCCTCTCCCCTGAAGGACGACGGGTACGACATTTCGGACTACCATAACGTCCACCCCTCCTACGGGACACTTGCCGACTTCCGGCTGTTCCTGCGCGAGTCGCACCGGCGGGGGATCCGGGTGATCACGGAGCTGGTCGTCAATCACACCTCCGACCAGCACCCGTGGTTCCAGAGGGCCAGGCGCTCTCCCCGGGGGAGCAAGTGGCGGGACTTCTACGTCTGGAGCGACACCCCGGACAAGTACCGGGAGGCCCGGATCATCTTCAAGGACTTCGAGAGTTCCAACTGGTCCTGGGACCCGGTTGCCAACGCCTACTACTGGCACCGGTTCTACTCCCACCAGCCGGATCTCAACTACGACAATCCGGATGTGGGGAGGTTACTCTTCCGGGTGCTGCAGTTCTGGCTCGGCATGGGTGTGGACGGCTTGCGGCTGGACGCGGTCCCCTATCTCATCGAGCGGGAGGGTACGAACTGCGAAAATCTTCCCGAGACGCACAAGGCGCTGAAGGCCATACGGAAGCGCGTCGACGACAAGTTCCACAACCGGATGCTTCTGGCGGAGGCGAACCAGTGGCCGGAGGACGCGGTCAACTATTTCGGCGAAGGGGACGAATGTCACATGGCCTTTCATTTCCCCCTCATGCCCCGGATGTTCATGGCCGTCCGGATGGAGGACCGGTATCCCATCATAGACATCCTGACGCAGACGCCTAAGATCCCCGACGTGTGCCAGTGGGCTCTCTTCCTGCGGAACCACGATGAACTGACACTCGAGATGGTCACCGACGAGGAGCGGGACTACATGTACCGGGTGTACGCCCACGACCACCAGGCGCGGATCAACCTGGGAATCCGGCGGCGCCTGGTTCCCCTGCTGGGGAAGGACCGGCGGAAGTTCGAGCTGATGAACGCCCTCCTCTTTTCCCTGCCGGGGACGCCGGTTATCTACTACGGCGACGAAATCGGGATGGGCGACAACATCTACGTCGGGGACCGGAACGGGGTCCGCACCCCGATGCAGTGGAGCGCCGACAGGAACGCCGGGTTCTCGCGCGCCCCGGCCCAGAGGCTTTACCTGCCCGTAAATATCGACCCGGATTACCATTACGAGACGGTCAACGTGGAAGCGCGGCAGAACAACTCGAGCTCTCCTCTCTGGTACATGAAGCGCCTCCTATCCCTCCGGAAGCGGTTCCAGGCGTTCGGCCGCGGAACGATCGAGTTCCTCTACCCGGAAAACCCGAGAGTCCTCGCGTTCATCCGCAGCTACGAGGAAGAGATGATCCTCGTCGTGGCCAACCTCTCCCGGTTTTCCCAGTTTGTGGAGCTTTCCCTCTCCGCCTTCCAGGGCAGGATCCCCGTCGAGCTGTTCGGACAGACGGAGTTTCCCGTCATCAAGGCGCAGCCGTACTTCCTCACGCTCGGCCCCCACGCGTTCTACTGGTTCGCTCTCGAACCTGCACGGCTCTCCACGGGCGAGATCGCTCCGGTGCCGGAGGAGCGCAAGGTGCCGGCGATCCAGCTGGCGGGCAGCTGGGAGCATTTGTTCCGGAAGGAGGGAAAAGGGGCGCTGGAAAGGATCCTCCCGGACTACCTGAAGATGTGCCGCTGGTTCGGAGGCAAGGCGCGGCGGATCAAGTCTACGAGCATCAGTGAAGCGGTCCCGCTTCCGGGCACGTCTCCCCCGTCCGTCCTTGCCCTGGCACAGGTCGAGTACGCCGAGGGCGACCCGGAGATCTACAACATACCTCTCGTTTTCGCTTCCGGGGAGCGGTCGGCGCAGGTCCAGAAGGAGTATCCCCACGCCGTCGTCGCGCGCCTTACGGTCAAACGGGGCAACGGCGGCCTGGATGGAATCGTCTACGACGCCTTCCTCGAAAATGACGTGTGCGACTTTTTTCTCCAGGCGATTGGGCACAGGCGGCGGTTCCGGGGGGATCACGGTGAGATCGTGGCCTCCCCCACGCGGACCTTCCGACGCCTCCGGGGAGCGGAATCCGAGCACCTTCCCTCCTCCCTCAGCAAAGCGGAGCAGAGCAACACCTCCGTCTTCTTCGGGGACCGGCTGATTCTGAAACTCATCCGGAAGCTCGACGAAGGGCAAAACCCCGACCTCGAGATCGGCGCCTTTCTCACGGAACAGGCGCGCTTTCCCCACATTCCTCCCGTGGCGGGCGCGTTGGAATACAGGAGAAACCACGAGGAGCCGATGACGCTCGCCATCCTCCAGGGATTCGTGCCCAACCAGGGGGATGCATGGAAATACACGCTGGACTACATGGGACGGTATTACGAACGAGCGATGTCCCTGTCCCCCGAGGCGGAAACCGCGGCCTGTCCGAAACAGACCGCGCTGATGCTGGCCGGTGATAAGGTCCCGGAACTCGCGTCGGATATGATCGGGATCTACCTCGTCTCGGCCCGCCAGATGGGGCAGCGCACGGCGGAGATGCATGTCGCGCTGGCGTCGAACGTCGATGCCCCCGCGTTCGCCCCCGAGCCCTTCTCGGCGCACTACCAGCGCTCTCTCTACCAGTCGATGCGCAACCTCACCTCCCAGACCCTGCCTCTTCTCCAGAAGCGTCTCCGGGGTCTTCCGGAAGGGGTCCGGGAAGAGGCAAAGCAGGTTCTG
>DATHRT010000014.1:0-35040 GCA_035464915.1 Candidatus Limnocylindria bacterium | reverse complement strand
TGTCGTCGATATTCGCCTCCATTTCGAGCACGCGGTCCCGTCCTTGCCCACTGGGAACCGTTTCCCCCTCCATCACCCGGAGGATGTTGGCCCGACCGGGGATCTCCTTATGCCCCACACCGACGCCGACACCCCGGACGAGCATGCCGGGAGGCCGCTCGAAGGAGGCCTCGAACGCTCGCAGAAGCGCCGCGCCCGTGGGGGTCACCAGTTCCCCGTCTCCCTCGCCGAACCGCCAGGGGGCCCCGGTCAGAAGCGCAAGGGTCGCCGGTCCGGGTACCGGGATCTTTCCGTGGGACGACCACGCCTCGCCGGACCCGCCGGGAAGCGGGGAGCAGAAGACGCTCGGGGCGCCGAGAAGTTCGAAGAGGAAGCACGCGGAGGCAATGTCGACGATCGCGTCCGTCGCCCCCACTTCGTGGAAATGCACCTTCTCCTTCTTTGTCCCGTGCACCTTCGCCTCGGCCACGGCCAGACGCTCAAAGCACAGGATGGCGCGGTCCCTGGCCCCTGCCGGGAGCTTCGACCGCCGCAAGAGGGAGACGATCTCAGGTAGATGCCTCGCGGAACCTTTCCGGGAGGAGAGCTTTACGCTCACCCGCGTCCCCGCCATCCCCGAGGAGGAGGCCCTTTCGACGGAGAGGGAATAGCCGCGGACGGGAAGCCCTCGGAGTGCGCGGCGAAGCTCCTTCTCCGCGCCCGTGAGAGCAAGAAGCGCGGCACACGTCATGTCCCCCGCGATCCCTGAGAAACAGTCGAAATAGAGAACCCTGCTCATTTTCCCCGGCTTGATAGCGCGAATTTTATCTTCCCCGAAAGATACCACTTCCCATAGGAATTGTCCCGGCGGGAACGACTGTTGCTCGCAAACCCTTGCAGGCCGTTCTATCCCCGGGGAGCTGGAGGAAGCCAATGGACCCATTCCCGCGCAACCACCCTGCGGCAAGACCGAAGCTTCTCGACCAGGTCCGCTCCGAACTTCGGAAACGCCACTACAGCGCTCGGACCGAGGAGGCATACATTTCCTGGATCCGGCGGTTCATCCGTTTTCACGAGGTCCGGCACCCCTCCTCCATGGGCAGACCCGAGGTCGAAGCGTTTCTCTCCTATCTCGCAACCGACCGCAACGTGGCGGCGTCCACTCAAAATCAGGCCCTCGGGGCTCTGCTGTTCCTTTACCGTTACGTTCTGCGGACCGGCTTGGACTGGCTGGACGATGTGGTTCGAGCGAAAAAACCGAAACACCTGCCCGTCGTCCTCACACGCCGTGAAGTCCGGGACATCCTTGGGAATCTCTACGTGCAGAACCGGATCGCGGCAATGTTCATGTACGGCGCGGGGTTGCGCCTTCTCGAATGCCTCCGCCTGCGGGTGAAAGACATCGATTTCGAATACCGTCAAATCACGGTCCGCGAAGGGAAGGGAGGAAAGGACCGGGTGACCGTCCTGCCATCGGTCGTCGAAGAACCGCTAAAAGAACACCTGGAAGCGGTCAAGATCCGGCACGAAATCGATTTGAAGACCGGGGGCGGTTACGTTACACTGCCGGGAAGGTTGGAGGTAAAGTATCCCGACGCCCACAGGGAATGGTGCTGGCAATGGGTCTTCCCCGCCTTCCGAAAATACCGGGATCCCGCAACAGGTCGCTTGTACCGGCACCACCTCTACGAGACCGTCATCCAGAGGGCCGTGAAAGCCGCATCGGCGCGCGCCGGAATCCCGAAACGCGTCTCCTGCCACACTTTCCGGCATTCTTTCGCTACCCATCTTCTGGAAGAAGGGTACGATATCCGGACGATCCAGGACCTCCTCGGACACAGGGAAGTGAGCACGACGATGATCTATACCCATGTGCTCAACAAGGGAGGGCGGTGCGTCCGGAGCCCGGCGGACTTTCCGGTATGATCCCCCAAAACCATATCCCAACCCGTCGGCGCAACGATAAACAGTCTCCTCCGCCGCCTATCCATCTCAATTCCAATCCCCAATCCTCCTACAAACAAAGGATCCAAAATATTAATTCCAATTATTCAAACAAATTCCCAACAGGAATATCCAGGCGTATATCAACCTTTTTCCGCCTTTATTATGCTGACTCACAAGCCGTCTAATTCTAGTTAGCCAGACTTTGAACCCATAGATTTCCGATATACAATGCGGGAAGAGGTGATGCGATGAAATACAAGGTGGTGCTACAACACTCCGAAGAAGGGTACTCCGTGCATGTACCCGGGTTGCCGGGTTGTTGGTCGCAAGGATCTACCGAAGAGGAGGCCTTGGCCAATATTCATGACGCCATCCAGGAATACCTAGCCACTGTTAACGATCTCACCAAAAGCGCTGAAGTGAGGGAAATCGAGGTCAGCGGCTAGCCCGTGGCGAAGATCCCGGGAGTCAACCATCTCAATGCCGTCCGTGCACTTGAGAAAGCGGGATTTTGGATTCATCGTCAAGGTAAGCATATCGTGATGACCGACGGAACCCGCATTCTCACCATTCCAAGACACAATCCCGTAAATGCCTATACGATGGCCGGTATCGTCCGCGATGCCGGTTTGACTATTGACCGATTTCGAGAGCTTTTATAAAAAAGCTGGCTAACAACAGGCTGAAGCTGACGGCTTCCCTGTAGAAATCCAGAGGCCCCGCAGCTTAGACTGAGCGTTAGACGTACGGCAATCCGTGGGAGTAAGCAATGGGGCAAGAGGTTGCTCGTTTTCGCTCGCCATTTTTATTCTATATTCCGGCGATAGTGTTTGGTTCTCTTTTGCCCGCCGCAATAGTACTTCTTATAGAATTGATAAAAGGAAAGAGCATTCAATTGGCATTGAAAGCTTTCATTATGACTTTCCTTGTGGTTCTACCAGTAATGCTAATATTGATTGTTGTAGTAACATATACATATGTAATAGAAATTGGTACAAATGGGGTATATTCATATAATCCGCATAATAGCTGGAAAAGAGAATTTATGGAATGGAGCAGCATCAATAGGGCAATGTTTAAAAATGTCTTTGGGCTAAGATATATACTGGTGCTTTCCTATGACAATAGCAGATGGCTTTGGCTTCCGAGTAGCATTATTGATAAAAAAACGTTCTTAACTATATTGTCAAGCAGGCTTGGTAATGACAACCAGCTTGTGAAATTGTTGGCCGACGTCTAACAACAGGCTGAAGCTGACGGCTCACCTGCCGAGAATCCTGAGTGCCCGCAGCTTAGCCTGCGCGTTAGAAAACAATATGAATAAGTAGTTTTCGGGTCCAAACAACCTATGGCGAGCCCTCAGATAAAGATTCTGCTCTCACTAGCCGGAGTTTCAATCGTCTATGCTTTTGTATACGAGATCCGGATGTCTCGAAAAGCTAGCCGACTCGCGATCTGGCTCCAGAAAGAGCGTCCTGACCTCTGGTCGGAATTGAATTTCGTGGCAAGAAACTGGAATGGTGGCCAGCCCGGGTTAAAGAGACTCTATCGTAGGAATGTTGTCGGCCCTCCAAGGTTTGAGCAGGAATATGAGGAAATACGTACCATGGAGCGGAAGCTTCTTTGGGGCATCGGCATCGGTTCTATGTGCATTGGCTTAGTCCTTATAGGTTTCAGATTTTGGGGCTGGCATTGGTAGAATGGACGCACATCTCTTGCAACTTGTTGGTGTTTTCTAACAACAGACTGAAGGTGACGGCTGCCCTGCCGAAATACTAGTGGCCCCGCAGTTTAGCCTGAGCGTTAGATTTACCCGATTTAAAAAGCGAATAGATCGATAAGGCCATGCACCTTGCATTCGTTGACGACGTTGCGTACAATGTCATACAACACGTGCAGGAGGTTCACAGATGAGTAGAGCGATATCGATTCGGATCCCAGACGAATTGGCGGAGCAATTGGAAGGGGTCGCCAAAGAAACCGACCGCCCCCGATCCTATATTATTCAAAAGGCATTAGAGTCCTACCTGGAGGATATTGCCGACCTGCAAATAGCCTTGGATCGCCTGCGGGACAAGAGCGATCCCCTCGTCACCAGCGCGGAGATGAGAAAATCGCTTGGCCTATAGGATCGTTTACAAAAAATCGGTCCAACGCGATCTGAAAAAATTGGGAAAAGCCCAAGCCTCACATGTTCTCGATCAAATAGAAAAAGATCTAATAAACCATCCCGACTCATTTCCGACCCTGAAAGGCCAGTTCGCTGGTCTCCGAAAATATCATATTGGCGATTATCGCGTAATCTACGTCATATTGGACGAAGACGTGGTAATCCTCAGAATTGGGCATCGGCGAGAAGTGTACAAGAAGTAAAAATATATCGGGAAATCTAACAACAGGCTGAAGCGGACGGCTCGCTTGGATCAATTCCTGGGCGCCCGCAACTAAAGCCGAGCGTTAGCCAGACCGGAGTCGTAACATGCCAACACGAGAAGAAATGATCGCTGTCCTTAAAAGCATAGTGGTCCCAGCCTTACGTCAGAGAGGATTCACAGGCTCTTTTCCGCACTTGCGTCGGCTTGGCGCGAAGCAAATTGATCTCATGTCATTTCAATTTGATAAATGGGGCGGGGGATTTGTAGTGGAAATATCGAGGTGCGGTGCTGATGGAGTCACCATGCCATGGGGGGAAAAAGTACTTCCCAAGAAGGTCAGGGTACATGATTTGAACCCAAGAGATCGATTTCGCTTGGGGTGTGAAGGTCCAAGCACAGAACATTGGTATCGATATGATAGTGGCAATACGCTAGAATCGGTGGCCCAAGAAGTTGTACAACAGATTGATAAAGCAGAAAAATGGTGGGCTGGCTAACAACCGGATGAAGCGGACGGCTGGTCCATGCTTCGGCTAGAGCGTTAGCGGGGCGGGGACCCCTATGAGACAAAGAAGTATCGGACTAATATTTC
Source organism: Candidatus Limnocylindria bacterium (assembly GCA_035464915.1). GTDB lineage: Bacteria > Desulfobacterota > Deferrimicrobia > Deferrimicrobiales > Deferrimicrobiaceae > CSP1-8. The sequence continues at coordinate 30,147 of DATHRT010000014.1, read as the reverse complement.
TTATTTGTTCGATTGCTATTCCTGTAATCACAACCGGGTCTGAACTTAATCCCATACCTGATGAAGTGGAAATGATCGTCTGGGAACACCAGAACTGGGAAACCAATGGGGGCTTTGAAAGGCTTACTATTTGGAGCGATGGTCGTTCGGAAGTCGTGGTGGCCCCTCTGCGGTATTCCCATGACGGCCAGGAGAATCTCCGGACGAAAATCGGTTGGGAAAGGGTACAGCAAAAATCCCCTCCCCACGTTGAATTTGTCCGCAATAATATTTATCCGCCAGATGTTGCACGAACGAAATTCAAAAAGGCGCTTGGAGCGGGCATCCATCTCCTGGAATCTTTCAAGCCGGGTTATCGCGACGGAAGTGGGACTCGAGTTGTCATCCAGACAAAGGGTCAGCAAAAGGAAATCATCATCCCCATGTTTGTGGACCGTGAGAAAGGGACATCGAATCACAAGCGTTTCCTTGCCGTGTCGGCAATTTTAGGCGGATTCGATAAATCGGCGTACGAGGTTGTTCCCAAGTAACGCCAGCCAACCACCAGCGGAAGCTGACGGCTGCCCAAGGAAATACGTGGGGGGCCGAAGCGTAAGCCAAGCGTTGGCCGGCGACGATTGGTGGGCGATGAAGGGGAAGGTGGCGCCGCGGATCTATTGCATCCCAGCGACTGAGGCACGGGTGGCAGCGGTGTTTCGCCGCGGGCCGACCAATTGGTCCCATGTGGGTCGCTGGGACCTGGTAAAGGCACGATACGAGCCCGGCGCCTGGCTGGGTGGACGCATTTTTCCGCGCCGCTCCGATCTCTCCCCCGACGGGCGCTTGCTCTGCTATTTCGCCCACCAACCCAGCGCCACCTGGAGGCACGGCGAGGCCTACGTCGCCCTGTCGAAGCTCCCCTGGCTCACGGCCCTCCATGCTTTCGGCACCTGCGGCACCTGGACGCGCGGCTATTACTTCACCGAGGATGGTGGCTGCGACGACACCGAGGATGTGAAGCTTCCGATCCCCTACGGCTTGCGCTCTATTCCGGCGGTTCAATTCGCGAACGAACGGCGCCGAGGCTGGGAGGAAGCACCGGACTGTCCCCCATGCGACCCAAAGGACATCTGGGATCAGCATCGCAACGCCCGCATGCAGAAACGCCAACCCGGAGGCAACCGCTTGCTTTGCGTAGAGAGCCGAGGCTTGGCGGGCGGCGAGTTCGACATCGACCAGGCGGTGGACGGCATGCGCGTTCGTTACTCGCTGGAATCCGACGGGAATATCGAGGTGTTGGATGAGCTGCAGTGGGCGGACTGGGATCGGAAAGGGCAACTGCTGGTCGCCACACGTTGCGGGAAGCTTCAGGTCCGGAATCTAGATCCCGATGTCAGTGAAACCCTGTTCGAAGAAGATCTTTCTCTACTCGAACCGAACCCCACCCCAGCACCCCTTTGGGCCCAACGCTGGTAGCTCGCAACTCGTTTCGGACGGTCAGACCTTCCCGAACTTGATTGGCCTGACCCCACTGAGGACAGGGTGGATCGTGAGCACCCGCAGATCAACGGGAGCGCTCGATTGGTTATAATTAGGTTATTTCATGAACAGGAGATGCATCCATGAGAACAGCACGTCTTACGAGCGGTCTGCATTTTCCCATTGGCAAGATTCTTTGCATTGGCCGCAACTATGCAGAACACATCAAGGAGTTGGGAAACGCGACCCCCGAAGCGCCGGTGATCTTCATCAAGCCGGCCTCTTCGGTCATCGGCGAAGGAGAAGCGATTGTTATTCCGCCTTATTCGCACGATTGCCACCACGAAGCGGAACTGGCGCTCCTGATCGGCAGACAAGGGAAGGATATTCCTGTGGACCAGGCGATGGAATATATTGCCGGATACGGGGTGGGTATCGATCTCACCCTGCGCGATGTTCAGGGTGAACTGAAGAAGAAGGGTCTGCCGTGGGAGATCGCCAAGGGATTTGACACCTCCTGTCCACTCTCCACCTTCGTGGAGACATCCCATGTGGCGGACCCGCAGAACCTGCAGATCCGCCTGACAGTGAACGGAGAGATACGGCAGGACGGAAACACCTCGATGATGATCCACCGTATCCCCGCCATCATCAGCCACATGTCGGGCAGGTTCACCCTCGAACCCGGCGACGTCATCCTCACCGGGACCCCCGCCGGCGTCAGCCGCATCGTCTCGGGGGATAAGCTGACCGCGGAAATTCCAGGAGTGGCAACCCTTCGTGTGTCAGTGGCGTAATCCGAGAGCTTCCTTGCGTCGGAAAATCAGGAAGAAATAACCGGAAAACGGATCGGCCGGGATATCATGTCGCCCATGGGGTCCCCCGAAATTCTTGCCATGATCGCTGCTACCTTCGTTCTCGCAGGAAGGGTCCCTGAATAACGTCCCTTGAGCGGCTGGAGTGGATTCCGTGCGGAACACGTCGGGTGGTCACTCAATATAATAAGGCATACGGCTGTATCGCCATTGAAGGGAAAGGGGACGAATGTTCATGACGCAGAAGAAGATCGCCATGGAACAGGATAAAAAAATCGCACTTGTGGCGCACGACAACAAGAAGATCGATCTGATTGAATGGGTAAAATACAATCGGGACCTTCTGGCGCACCACAGAATATATGCGACAGGCACCACCGGCGAGATACTGGAACGGGAGCTTGGCGTTACCATCACCAAACTCCAGAGCGGACCGTTGGGCGGTGATCAGCAAATCGGTGCCAAAATCGCCGACAGCGAGGTCGACTTTCTCATCTTTTTCTGGGATCCGCTCGAACCGCAGCCACATGACCCGGATGTCAAGGCGCTCCTGCGCATGGCGGTCGTATGGAACATCCCCATCGCGTGCAACCGCGCCTCCGCCGATTTCATGATTTCCTCCCCGTTGATGAATGGTCATTATGACCGTCTCGTGCCCGATTATGATGCGTATCGAACCAGGAAGATCGACTTGGATGAATGAACGGAAAAAGGAACCCGTACCTCCCGGATACTCTCTCGATAAAGAAGGGAACTATGGAGGCAATCGGAAAATTCATTATTGAACATAAATCTGTCATCAGGTTTGTATTGGCATCTTACTTCATCGTTATGGGAACAATAGGAGTAAGGTCGTTAATTTATGGCACAAAGGAAAAGTACAAAGAGTTCACGGAAAAAAGCAGGGCATTCAAGTTCGGGATATATTTTCGGGAATTGTTTTTTTACCTATCCGATGTGACCCTGGGTGCAATTATCCTCCGACAGGTATCCTGGGCGAAAATTTTCGGCACTGTTCTGTTGGTTTCGAGCACCATGTATAGTGCAAGAGGGTTTGCCTGGGGGTTTGCAAAAGGGAAACCATCCGGGCAACTATTCCTGTTGTCGCTTGCGGGTTTCTGTCTCTGGAACGGGTTTTTGATCTACGTTATTTGCATGGTCTTATGAATTCCAGGAGGTGAAACAAATGGAGATGCATCCCCAGATGAACGAGATCGATTTTATCAAGTTCATCGATGATAATTTCTACTTTGAGAGTGACCGTGAGTACGAAGAGGTCGCCCGGGTGGGTTGCTCGATTTCGGACAACGCTGCTCTCATGGTGGGTTACCAGCTCGCTACCGGAGCATCCCACGCAAGTCTCGAGGCCAATCTGCGCATACTCGATATTTTTGCGCAGGAACGGCCGACACCCGTTGTCCTGGCGTCGATACCCGTGGTCAGATCGCTTCTCAACGGGGAGCCGGTTGCGCAAGAGGACACTCGCAGGCTGCTGGATGCGTGCAGGGAGCATTCGAATGCGGCGTGTGGTCTGGGCATCGTCCTGTGCGCCGATGTGAGCCAGGAGCAGGAATGTGAAAGCATCATGGTCGCCTGGCGAAGCGCACATAACATTTCAACGGACAGCTGATGGCAGGGGAAAGCCGGCATCAGGAACACCGGGAGAAAGGCGCACGCGTGAATCCATCCCATCGCAATCCCTCCCGCTGGCCGAAATGGGTGCTGTTTATCACGTTTCTGCTCACCGTGCCCGTCCCTTACGTCATGGTGGTTGTCGGGGGACTGATCCCCACCTTTTGCATCATGTATCTCGCAGTCCTCGGACTGGTTGTGGCGTTGCCAAAATTCACGGGGGAAGGTTTTTTCATGCTCGTGATCCTGTGGGCGCATGTCGTGATTCTCGGCGGCCTTCTCTATCTCCTGGCGGCCGGAATCACGCGTGTCCTGTCCCGCCTGTTTCCCGGGCGGTATGCGTCGGCGGTCGTGGGTATCCTGATTGTCACGCTTCTGTTCGCTTCCACCTTTACGATCTATCGATTGCCGGGACATAACAGCGCGCTGCCGGCCGACATATTTCGGATCCTGAAAGGGTTCCTGCACTGATGACCCCCGGAACCCGGCGGATATTTCCGCTTCCCGCGAAGTCGTGAGAATCACGATCCGGGAACAATGATGCGTGCCGCCATGCTGCCTGGACGACTCGGGACGCTCCTGGTCGTCGCTGCCCTGGGGTATTCCGCAATTCTCCTGATCGTCTACCTGTTTCAGGAAAAGATCCTCTATTTCCCCGATGTTTATCCGTTGGCCGAGGCGAAGAACCGGGCAAGAATGCTCAACTTCCGCGTTTGGCCGGAAACCGGATCCGACTACCACGGGTTAGTCCCTGCGGATCGTTCGGACACACGGCAGGGAGTGATCCTGCTTTGCCACGGGAACGCAGGCACGGCGTTGGACCGCTTTTTCTATGCGAAGGAATTGGCCCACCTCGGATACCCGCTGATCCTCTTCGAGTACCCGGGATACGGCGCGCGCGCAGGCGAATTGCGGGAATCCTCACTCGTTTCTGCCGCTGTGGAGGCGGCACGGGCCGCGGTTGAACAGTTCGGCGAACCGCTGTATCTATTTGGCGAATCGCTGGGGTGCGGTGTGGCGTCCGCGGTGGCGGGGTCGGGAGAGGTCCCGGTCGCCGGTGTCGTTTTGATTACGCCCTGGGATTCGTTGCCCCTCCTGGCGCAAAGCGTGTACTGGTACCTCCCGGCAAAATGGCTGACCAGGGATCAATATGACAATGTCCGGAACCTGAACCGATACCGGGGACCCGTGGCGGTGGCGATAGCGGAAAATGACGAAGTCATTCCGCCCCGGCGCGGCCGGCGAATGTTCGATCTGCTTACCGGCAGGAAAAAACTGTGGTTATTGCCTGGCGCAGGCCACAATAATTGGCCCGACGCCGTGGATTCCCTGTGGTGGAGTGAAGTCATGCAATTTGTTGCGGCGCAAGAGGCGCCGGGCAACGGTACACGCGGGAAGGAACGGGAGGAATGACAATCGTTCGAGGGGCCGGTGCGATTTTTCTGCATTAAATTAAGGGAAAGGGGAGGCAAATATTTACAGCGAATCGGCCGATAGAGAAGGGGAATGCCTCTTTCCATTTCCGGACCGGGAGGTCGCCATGGAGCACACAGAAGGACAGAAAACCGAAATCCAGAACCTTTTCGCCCTCAGGCGCCGCAGGCAGCTTCTGATATCCCTTCCCCTTATCGCCCTGATCATGGGATTCGTTTTCCTGAAAAATGGCAATCCGGGAGCGTTCTTCGGGATTCCCTCGTCGATAGTTTTCCCCGGCTTCCTGGCCATAATCGCCGGGGCAATCGTGTTTTCCCTGTACAACTGGCGCTGCCCGGCGTGCAACAAGTACCTCGGGAAACAGAGGAGCCCGAAATACTGCAGCAAGTGCGGGGTGGCGTTGCAATAACTCCTCGTCGCACCCCGGTCGGGGACACCAGGGCGTGAAGGTCGTTCTCTCCATCATCTGTATCCTCGCGGTCGCCGTGTTCGTAGGCGACGCCTTCTCCCGAAGCAGACTGCGACGACTCCGACCGGGGTCGACTTGTCGCGACTCCAGATCGTAAGCTATGCGTGCGGCCTGACAGGCTTCTTCTCGGCGCAAGCTTTTCCGCTATGATGGACGAGGAGGGCCAAGGACCTATGAAGCGACTCCCCGTCCTTGCACCGGCAATCCTCCTCCTGATCCAGGTTTCTGGCGCGGGGCTTTGCCAGGAGAAGGCCGCCGGCGATTCGAGCGGGAAGAAACACTCGATCCCGGAGAAGGTGCGCGCGTCATGCGGCGCGATCGCCGCCATCCTGGTGGTGTATCCCGCACTGGAGGTCCGGAAGTCGGAGGGAGAGATTCGGGACCTGCGGGATGGGTCCGAACGCCCCGGCTGCCACGTCCATGCCTTCGGCCCCACCTCGGGGATTGACGGAGAGGTAAGGCCGGACGAAGCCCTCCGCCAGACTATGTCGCAAGACGGGTGGGAGGAGGATCTCCGCTACGCCGCCGACGGGCCCGGGACCACATCGTTCGGCTTGCGGAAAAGAGGGATTTTATGCCTTTTCCACGGAGGGGCCCACTCCTGGGTTGAGGACGGGAAGATCGTTTCCGCCGAAAGGTACCAATTCGAGGCAGGATGCTCTTCGGAACCACAGGGGGAAGAAACGGCGCCGTGGCGCTGACGATCCGCCGACAACTGCCGGCGCGGACACTCAGAGCCGGTTGATCACCGAAGAGATGACTCCCGCGCCGAACCCGTTGTCGATGTTGACCACCGCCACCGTGGGCGCACAGGAGTTGAGCATCCCCAACAGGGCGGCCACCCCCCCGAAGCTCGCTCCGTAGCCGATGCTCGTCGGGACGGCGATGACGGGCTTGTCGGTGAGTCCTCCGACCACGGATGCGAGGGCGCCCTCCATCCCGGCCACCACGACGATCACTCTCGCGGAGAGCAGCGCCTTTTTCTGCATCAGCAGGCGATGGATTCCCGCCACCCCGACGTCGTAGAGTCTTTCCACCCGGTTTCCGAGGAACTCCGCCGTCACCGCAGCCTCCTCGGCGACCGGTATGTCCGACGTGCCCGCGGTGACGACGAGGATGTTTCCCTTCCCGTTCGCCACTGCCCGGGCGGACCGGATGACCGCACATCGGGCTTCCGGGTAGACATCGGCCCGGCGAAACCGTTTCCGTATCGCCGTCAGCTTCCCTTTGTTGAGTCTCGTGATCAGAACGTCCGCGCCGGCCTTCCGCATGGCGCGTGCGATCCGGATGATCTGCGCGGCGGTCTTCCCCTCCCCGAGGATCACTTCCGGCACTCCCTGACGGATCGACCGATGATGGTCGACACTGGCCATCCCGAGGGACTCGAACGGCAAAGCCCGTATCTTCCGAAAGGCGGAGTCGACGGACGCCTTCCCTTCGGCCACCTGCCGCAGCAACTGCTTCAGCATCTCCGCGGTCAATCCGACCCCTCCCAGGGATCCATCCCGAATCCCTCCTCGTCCTCTTCCGGGTACATTCCATTGGCCGGCCGGCTCGTAAATCGCACTCGCACCTCCTTCACCGCGCGCTCGGAAGCGGCTGTCACGGTGAACTCGGCACCTGGAACAGAAAAGGATTCCCCCTCCGCAGGGATCCGCTCCGCAAGGGAAATGAGCATCCCTCCCAGTGTCGAATAGTCCCCCTCCGGAAGGGAAATGCCCATTTCCTCCTGGAATCTGCCCACTTCCATCCTTCCGGGAACGAGGAAATCGCCGGAGGGGGTTTTTTTATAATATTCCATCCCTCGATCGTATTCATCCTCGATCTCCCCGACGACCTCCTCCACGATGTCCTCGGCGGTGACGATCCCCGTTACCCCCCCGTACTCGTCGACAACGATGGCGAACGACGTCCCCGCCTCCTGGAATTTGCGCATCAGCTCGTCGATCGGCATCAGCTCGGGCACATAGAGGGCTTTCCGCATGAGAGGCCGGATCAGCCCTTCCGGCGGCTCGCCCACGGTGTCGATCACGTGGAGGAACCCGACTACGTGATCGATCCGGTCCCGGTAGACGGGGTAGCGGGAATAACCGCTCATGGAGGCGAGAACGGCGGCATCGCGGCAAGTCGCCTCCTCGGGAAGAGCCACGACGTGGACAAGGGGGCGAAAGATGTCGACGACCTGCTTTTCCCCGAAATGAAATACCCGCCGCACCATCGTCCGCTCGTGCGCCTCCACGTCCGACCCGGATCGGCTCATAAGCAAGATGAGGCGGAGCTCCTCCCGCGTGATCATCCCGTGAAGCGGGGGAACCCCGCCGAACGGACGGGACAGGACGCGCGCGATGAAGGCAGTGAGCGAGACGAGCGGGTAGAGCACTTGCTCCGAGAACCAGATGAACCGGGCAGCCGAGCTTGCCAGGCGGTCCGCCCGCGGCTGGGCAAAGCTTTTGGGCACGACCCCCCCGAAGAGAATCACCAGGGGGGTGATCGCCCCGACGGCGATCCACGCCGCGTTATCCCCGTAACGCGGAAGAAGATGGGACGTGGTGAGGACGGTACTCAGGACGACGAAGATGTTTGTCCCCGTCAGCGTGGTGGCAAGCGCTCGGTCCGGGTGCTCGAGCAGCTTAAGGGCGATCCTCGCACCGCGCCCCCCGCTGCGCGAGCGATCCGCCAACTTGTGCCGATCGGCGGAGACGAGGATAATTTCGGCGGCGTTGTACAGCGCCTGCATCAGGAGGCAAAACGAGATGGCGAGGATAAGCTGCATGTCGGCTATTCCGTTTCCTCCCGGATGTTGCGCACGCCGACCTCGACGATCCGGATCCCGCGCACCCTCTCCACCGTGAACCGGAAGGAGCCGAGGAGAATCGAGTCGCCCTTCCCCGGGAGCCTGCCGAACTCGTGAAGGAGCAACCCCGCCACCGTATCCCATTCCTGGTCGGGGAGCCCTGCCGCGAAGGCGTCGTTGAACCGGTGAATCGGCATCTTCCCGAGCACGCGCCAGGAGCCGTCCGGCCGGGGAACCAGTTCCTTCTCTTCGCGGTCATGCTCTTCCCGGATCTCCCCGAAGAGCTCCTCGAGCACGTCCTCCAATGTCACGATCCCGACGATAATCCCGAATTCGTCGACGACCAGCGCGAGATGCACCTTCATACGCTGGAACTCGCGCAGCAGCAGAGGCAGTTTCTTCGAGGTCGGAAGAACAAAAGGGGGCCTGAGGAGTCCGGAGAGCGAGGCATCCCCTCCCTCCGGCACCGGGCGAAGCAGGTCCTTGAGGTAGAGGATGCCGATGATCTCCTTCCGATCCCCCCGGTAGACGGGAATCCGGGAGCAGCCGTACTTCCGGGACTGCGCCAGAAGCTGCTCGCGGGGGATATCGACGGGCACCATGAACACGTCGGCAAGCGGGGTCATGATCTCGCCCGCCCTCTGGTCGGTCATCTCGAAAATATTGTGGATGAGTTCCCTCTCTCCCGGATCGAGCGTCCCGTTCTCGCCTCCCACATCCACAAGAAACCGGAACTCCCGCTCGGTAAGCCCCCATTTCCTGCTCACGACCTTCCCCCCCCCCAGCACGAGCAGAATCCCGTCAGCCAACTTCTCCATCAGGTAGCGCACCGGCGCGACAATGCGGGAAAACAAGAGGAACGGGCGGGCGGCGAGAAGGGAGAAGGATTTGGCCCTCGGCCACACGATGCACTTGGGAGTGATATCCCCCAGGATCAGGATCCCGAGGGTGCCAGCGACGAGCGCGACAATCTCCCCGTGTGCAGGGACGACCGGGATCAGAAGGGCTGCAATAACCGAGGAGATGGAGACGTTGGCAAATTCGTTGCCGATGAAGAGCGTCGAGATCAGACGGCTCGGTGACTCGAGCATCTTACCGATAACGCCCGCCATCCGGTTCCCTTCCGCCTTCCATTTCAGAAGATCGACGCGGCGGAGCGCAAAGAGGGCCGTCTCCGTGGCCGAGAAAAATGCCGACGCGAGGAAGAGGAGGGGAAGAAGAAACCATTCCATCGTGCGCGTCAGTTCCTCCCGCCTACCGGCAGGAGGCGCACCGCGCCGCCGAAACGGCGCCCTGCAATATCGATGTCCCCGAATATCCCGGCGTCGCGCGAAATCGCCGGATTCGGGTCGGTATCGTTCACGTTTTCTTCCGAACCCCCCGTGCCGCTCCGCCACGCTTGCCTCGCGTCACGGCGCGGAACGGATTTTTCTTCAACGCCTTGGATACGACATCGTCCATGTTGTCCACCAGGGTGAACCGGAACCGTTTCGCCTCGTTGCGCGGGATTTCCTCGAGGTCCTTCCGGTTCTGTCCGGGGATAATGACTTCGGTGATCCCGGCCCGCAGGGCCGCAAGGGCCTTCTCCTTCAACCCGCCGATCGGCAGCACCCGGCCCCGTAAGGTGATCTCCCCCGTCATCGCCACATCGCGGCGGACGGGAATTCCCGTCAGCGAGGAGATGAGCGCAGTAGCGATCGTGATACCGGCGGACGGACCGTCCTTCGGGATCGCCCCCGCTGGAACGTGGATGTGGATATCGGAATTGGCATGGAAGTCCTTCGGCAGTCCGAGGAGGGCGGCGCGGGACCGCGTATAGGTGATGGCTGCCTGCGCGCTTTCCTTCATCACGTCCCCGAGGGACCCGGTGATGGTGACCGCCCCCTTGCCCTTAACAAGGGACACTTCGATGAACAGGATGTCGCCGCCGGTGGGGGTCCACGCCAGGCCCGTCGCCACGCCCACCTCGTCCCGCTCCCCTTCCGTCTCGGAAAGGAACTTCGGCACCCCGAGAAACTTCGAGAGGTTCCTGGGGGTCACCGTGAACGGACCCTTCTCCCCCTCGGCGATCCTGCGCGCCACCTTCCGGCAGATGGTGGAGATCTCCCGCTCTAAATTCCGCAGGCCGGCCTCCCGCGTGTACTCGTGAATGATCGCCAGAATCCCTTTGTCCGTAACCCTTATCTGCTTCTCCGTGATCCCGTTTTCCTCCCGCTGCCGGGGGAAGAGGAACTTCTTGGCGATCGCAAGCTTGTCGATCTCGGTGTAGCCCGATATCCGGATCACCTCCATCCGGTCCTTGAGTGCGGGCGGAATGGGGTCGATGATGTTCGCCGTCGTGATGAACATCACCTTCGACAGGTCGAACGGGACGTTCAGGTAGTTGTCGCTGAAGGAGAAGTTCTGCTCGGGGTCGAGAACCTCCAGGAGCGCCGCGGAGGGGTCCCCCCGGAAGTCGGCCCCGACCTTGTCGATCTCGTCCAGCATGAAGATCGGGTTCCTCGTGCCCGCCTGTTTCATCCCCTGGATGATGCGGCCCGGGAGCGCCCCGACGTACGTCCGCCGGTGCCCGCGGATCTCGGCCTCGTCGCGGATCCCTCCCAGGGACATCCGTACGAACTTGCGCCCCATCGCACGGGCGATCGATTTCCCCAGCGAGGTCTTCCCCACCCCGGGGGGACCGGCGAAGCACAGGATCGGTCCCTTCGCCTTGTCCTTGAGTTTCCGGACGGCGAGGTACTCGAGGATCCGCTCCTTGACCTTGTCGAGGTCGTGGTGGTCCTCGTCGAGAATCGTCTTGGCCTTGGCGAGGTTGATGTTGTCCTTCGTCTCCTTCTTCCAGGGAAGCTCGACCATCCAGTCAAGGTACGTCCGGACCACCGAGGACTCCGCGGAGTCCGGGTGCATCCCCTCCAGGCGGCGCTGCTGTTTCTCCGCCTCCTTTTCCACCTCCTCGGGCATCCCGGCCTTCTTGATCTTTCGCCGGAGCTCCTCCATCTCTTCCGACTTGTTGTCGATGTCGCCGAGCTCCGTCTTGATGGCCTTCATCTGCTCCCGCAGGAAATACTCCCGCTGGCTCTTGGACATCTCCTCCTTGGCCTGGTTCTGGATCTTCGCCTGCATCTCCGCGAGCTGAAGCTCGCGGGAGAGGAGGTTGTTGACCAGCTTCAGGCGGGCGACGGGGTCTCCCTCCTCGAGCACCCCCTGAGCCTCCTCGAGTTTCAGCCGCAGATTGCTCGCGACGAGATCGGCCAGGATACCCGGATTATCGATGTTCTCGGTAACCATCAGGATCTCGACCGGCATGTTCTTCAGGGAAAGGATCTTCTCGATCTTTTCCCGGCTGGCGCGCATGAGCGCCTCCACTTCGAGGGATCCTTCCCGGACAGCCCCCTCGACCATCCGCTCGATACGGACGCGCACCGTGGGCTTTGCCTCGATGAACTCCTCAATCCGGCCCTTGACCACACCCTGGATCAGAATCTTGAGGCGGCCGTCGGGGAGCTTGAGCATCCGCATGATCATGGCCACGGTCCCCGTCCGATACAGGTCTTCGGGTTTCGGCTCCTCCAGGGACGGATCCTTCTGCGTAGCCAGGAAGATATACCGATCGCGGCCGAGCGCCTCGTCCACCGCCGCTATCGAAGCCTCCCGCCCGACGAACAGGGGCAGCGTCATATACGGGAAGATGACGATATCCCGCACCGGGAGAAGGGGGAGAACGCCCGGGATCTCCGGCGCGGACTCCTTGGCTTCCTTGATAACTCCCTCTTCCTTCGCCGCGGGAACCTCGGCCTCCTGCGCGCCGCTTTCCCCTTCCTGTGGATCATCCTTCCGAATCGGTTCGTCTGCCATGCCTGCTCTTCCCCCGCATTCTTGAAGAATATTGCTATCCCTCTTCCGTTGCCACCGTGATGCGCCGCCTCTTCCCCCTCTGTTCTTCGCACTTGGGGATGCTCAGCACCAGAACGCCGTCCTTCAACACCGCCTTCACAAGCCCCATGTTGAGGCAGCCGGTCGTCTCGAAGGTCCGCCGGAAATTGCCGAAGGTCCGTTCGAGACAGAGGAAGGAGATATCGGATCCGCACGAGTCCCGCTTCTTTTCCCCGACCACCTCGATATTCTCGCCCTGCACGAAGACGGCAACCTCGTCCCCCCGAACGCCGGGCAATTCCACCCGGATGACCAGCTCACCGGCGTTCTCGTTGACGTCCGCGGGAGGGAGGAATGCCGGGTCGCCGAACGGGCCGAGGAACGTCACTCTTCCCACCCCCTCCTGGAGAACGGGATCCTCCCCCTCCTCCCAATTTTTCCTTCTGGGCGTTTTGCTCATCGCTTCCTCTCCTTGTTCAGAAAAGCGCGGAGCCCGGGTCCCAGCTCCGGATCCTTCAACGCAAACACGATATTGGCCATCAGGAACCCAAGCTTGTTTCCCGCATCGTACCGGACCCCCTCGAACTCGTATGCGATCACCCGTTCCCTGGCGAGAAGCGAGCGGATCGCGTCGGTCAGCTGAATCTCTCCCCCCGCGCCGGGCCGGGTTGCCTCCAGGGCAGGAAAGATGTCGGGGGAAAGGATGTACCGGCCGATAATCGCCAGGTTCGACGGGGCCTTGGCGGGTTTCGGCTTCTCGACCATGTCCTGCACCTCGAATACTCCCTTTGCAATCCGTTTCCCCTTTATGATGCCATACCAGGAGACCTGATCCCGGGGAACCCGCTGGATCGCCAGGACCGAGTCGGCGCTGTGCCGTTCGTAGATGTCGATCATCTGGCGCAGCACGGGGACCTTCGAATCGATCACGTCGTCGGAGAGAATGACGGCGAACGGCTCCTCCCCGACAATATCCTTGGCGCGAAGAACCGCGTGGCCTAAGCCCAGGGGCATGTTCTGCCTCACGTAGAAGAAGTCGGCCATTTCGGTGATCTCCTGCACCGCCGCGAGCTGGGCGCTGTCCCCCTTCTTTCGGAGAATGGCCTCCAGCTCGTAGGCCACGTCGAAGTGGTCCTCGATCGCGTATTTCCCCCGCCCATTCACGATGATCATGTCCCGCACGCCGGCGGCGCGGGCCTCCTCCACGCCGTGCTGGATGAGCGGCTTGTCCACAAGAGGAAGCATCTCCTTGGGAGACGCCTTCGTCGCCGGAAGGAACCGCGTCCCGAAACCCGCCGCCGGAAACACCGCCTTTCGTATCATCGCGCCCTCTCCTTCCCGCCCTCTTCCCTGTCCGTCCCGAAGCGGAAGAAAAAATCGGAGACCGCGGACCGATCGCGGGTCCACGGCATTGCGGGCAGGTTCTCCCGGAATATCGACCCGTATCCCCTCGTGATCACCCTGTGGTCGAGCAGGGCGATCACTCCGAAATCGTCGCCTCTCCGCAACAGACGCCCGATCCCCTGGCGCAGAGCCAGCACCGCCTCGGGGACCTGGTACTCAACAAAGGGATCTCCGCCTCGGTCCCGGATCGCCTGGATACGGGCCGTCACCACCGGATCGGTCGGCGGGGCGAAGGGAAGCTTGTCGATCACCACGCACCGGAGGGATTCCCCGGGGACGTCGATCCCCTCCCAGAACGTTCCCGTACCGATCAGGACGGCGTCGGCATCTTCCCGGAACGCCCGGAGCAGATGCATCCGCGGCGCCTCCCCCTGGACAAGCAGCGGGTGAGGAAGAACATCTCTCAATATCTCCACCAGCGCACCGAGCGTCCGGTAACTCGTGCAGAGAATGAGCGCGCCGCCACCGGATAACCCCAGGATTTCCGCAATTTCCCCAGCCGCAGATGTCGGGAACGCGTTGTCGCCGGGTTCGGGAAGGCCGGCAGGTACGTAAACCATCGCTTTCCCTGCAAAGTCAAATTCATTATCCACGATCAGTTCCCTTGCATCAACCTCGGCAAGCCCCACCCGCTCCCGGAAATAGGAAAGAGTCCCGGAGACCGAGAGGGTCGCGGATGTCAGGAGGACCGGGAATCCTCCGCTCCACAATCCGTCGGCAAGAAGCGTCGCGACCTCGACGGGGGTCCTCTGGAGAGCCACGGCGTTCCCCCTCCGCTCGCCCCACACGACGGCGGTCGCCGGCTCCGCTCGGTGGAGGGATGCGAAGTCCTCCACGAAGGAACCTACCCGGCGCAGGAGGGACTCCGCCTCCCCCGCGTCGTCCCCGCCCAGGGACAAGGATACCGGAGTGGCGGATACGGCCTGGGACAGTTCCTCCCCCGTCCGGAGAAGTTCCGCGGAAAGCCGGTCGAAGGTCCTGTCCGTTCCCGGCCGGGGGAGAAAAAATCTTCCGTCACCGCTCCCCACCGACCGATACAGCGCATCCGCAGCCCTTCGGAACTCTTCCGCTGCGGAAGGAACGGGCCGCCAGGCCTTCTCGTCCCTCGCCGCGGCGCGTTTGAGATCCCGGAACAGTTCCTGTGCACGCGCGAGCGAGACGGAGACCCCGAAGAAGGAGGAGGCGGTCTCCTCGATGCCGTGGGCCTCGTCGAAGATCACTGCGTCGGCTGCGGGGAGGACTTCCCCTCCTCTGCTCCAGCCTCCTCTTCCTGCCGGGTCGGGAGTCCCCTCGCTCTTCTTCCGGACCGCCAGGTCGGCAAAGTAGAGATGGTGGTTCACCACCACCAGGTCCGCCGCGTGGGCGCGTCGGCGGATTTCCGTCAGGAAGCACCGATCGGTTTCCTGGCAGGACGAGGCGTCGCAGGTCTCGCTCCGGGCGTTGACCTCTGACCAGGCATGGAAGTCGTCGGGGATGCCCGGACATTCGGAGATGTCGCCGGTCTGCGTCGTCTCGGCGAAACGGCACATCCTCTCGTAATACCCCGCCTCCCGGGGGAACTCGAAGAGCGGCTCGGCGGAAAAACGCTTCCACCGGCGGCGGCAGAGATAATTCCCCCGCCCTTTCACCACGACGCAGGAAAAAGAGCATCGCAACGTCTCCCGGACGAGGGGGAGGTCGTTTTCGAGGATCTGCTCCTGAAGCGTCTTCGTCCCCGTGGAGACGATCGTCTTTCGGCCCGACAGTACGGAGGGGATCAGATAGGCGAGCGTTTTCCCGCTGCCTGTCCCCGCCTCCGCCACCAGGATCTCTCCGCGGGCAAGGGATTCCGCCCACGCGGAGGCAAGCCGCAACTGGCCTGGCCTGGGCTCGAACCCAGCAAGCGCGTGGGCCAGTGGTCCGCCCGCAGCGAACACCTCCCTAACCTCTTCTTCCCACCGTCGCTCCATGAGAGATCGACTTACGGATCCGGGATCGGCACGAAGTTCCCGAGTTCGATGCCCAGGAGGGAGACCTTTCGGCGCATCTCCCCGTCGGGTCCGAACTGGAACGTCCCGGTCACGCCCCGGAACGTTCCCAGGATGGGGATCTTCTCCCGCGTCCGCTCCCCCGCCGGTTGGGAATTCTGTTCGGCATCGAGGTGGAACGATTCCGACAGCAGAAGGGCGGCGTCGTATCCCACGGCCTCGAAGTGGGAAGGCGCCCGCTCCATCGCTTCCTGGTACTCCTTGCGGAACTTCTCTCCCAGGAACCCCGGAACCGCACCTGCGTAATCCACGGAGAACACGGACCCTTCCACGGTCTCCCCGGCCTTTTGCAGGAGACTTTCGTCGCTCCAACCCGAAAACCCGGCCAGGGGAAGGTACACGTTGTAGAACCGGAGCTGGGAAGCGAGAAGAAACACTTTTTCCCACCTGTCCGCGATGACGATCGCATCCTGGGACAGATGCAATGCCCCTCTCTTTTTTTTCCGGGAGGACCGGACAGCACTTCCGAACCCCTGCCGGATCGCCTCCGTAAAATCACTCGTGTCCGGGCGGTAGGAAACACTGCGGCCCACCCGGATGCGCATCTCCCCGGCGGCAGAGTTGACCGCATCGGCGAATCCGCGGCCGTAGCCGTTATCGGGGTAGAAAAGAATCAGGTCGTCCCTGCCGGCCCTCGCCAGGTGGGAAAGCACCGCCACCGCCTCTTGCCGGGGGGTTAGCCCGAAACGGTAGAAAAACGGCTTCTCCGGGATTATCTTCTGTCCCAGATAGAGGGCCGGGGGAGATTCCGAGTTGAAAGCGACGCTTACGGATTGCCCCTCCTCGCCCGTCAGCGGGCCGATAAAACCAACAACCGACCGGTCGCGGGCGACAGCCTGAAATTGCGCCCGGGCCCTCTCAGGCAGTCCCTCGGTATCCGTCCAGAGGAGTACCGGCGAGAAAACTTCCGCTTCCTGGCCACGCAACTGGCGAAGCGCAACTTCCGCCCCGGCGAGCACGGAAAACCCGATGTCCGCGTACTTACCGCTCAAGGGAACGAGTCCCACGATCTTGGGACGATAATAGAGAATCCTCTCCAGCCAGGCCAGTTCCCCGGCCGCCAGCTCCCCTGACGGCCCTCCCCCGCGGGAAGCCCTCTCCAGGGCGAAGGCACCCATACCGGTGAATCCTTTCCGGACGGCGGCCTGCGCAAGCCGAAGATACAGGAGGTTCCGCACTTCGGATTCCTCTTCCGACTCGGCGGCCTCCCGGAGAGCAAGGATGCCCGTCAGCCCGTTGATCAGGGCCTCCCGCTCCCGCCTGAGGCTTAACACATTTACCGGGTCGGACGCGGCGGCGGCGATCGCCTGCCGGTACTCTAACAACGCGGCGGAAATTTTGCCCGCCCGGCCGTCCGCTCGGGCCATCTCCGTGAGAAGATCCGACGCTTCCTCGTTGATGTATCCCTGGCGCATGAGGTGCGCCGCAATTTCGCGTGCCTCCGCACCCCAACCCAGGCGCTGGTAGATCCGGTACTTCAGATCCATCGTGGAAAGAGCGAGGAAGCGGGCCCTGGTCAGAAGAATCGCCTTGTCCGCCACGTCAAGCGCCTGCTTGAGCTCTCCCTTCTCCAGCAGAAGCTCGGCGATCCTCATCCAGACGAATCCCTTTCGCTCGTCGTCGGAATAGGCATACGCAAGGTCGAGAAACAGGGGGAGGGCCCTGGCGGCGTTCCCGGACTGAAACTCCGTCTCAGCCCGCCATAGAGGAAGGAGGGGAACGCTTCCCTTCCCGCCCCCATCCGCCGCTCCCGTCCTCCCGTCGAGGCGCTCGACCGGCACGGTTTCCGAAAACACTCCAAGGAGAGGCTTCGGCTCCTCCCCGTGCGCCGTCACGGCGAGAAGAACCGCAATGAGGAAAACAATTCGTTTTGCCCTCTGCGCCCCGGAAAAATCACCGTTCAACCGAAGATCTCCTTGACCTTCTCGAAGAAGCTCCGCGAGGCAGGACCCGGCGATTCCTCTGCAATCTGCTGGAACTCGGTCAGCAGCTCCTTTTGCCGTTTCGTGAGTTTCTTGGGCACGTCGATCACGACACGCACCACGAGGTTCCCCCTGCGGTGGGAATTGATGACCGTAACCCCCTCGCCCCGAAGGATGAATTCCCTGGCGGACGGCGTCCCTTGGGGGATGGAGAGCTTCTTTTTTCCTGCCAGCGTGGGCACCTCAATCTCGCAGCCGAGGGCCGCCTGCGAGATGGTGATCGGCACCTCGCAGATCAGGTCGTGCCCGTTCCTCATGAAGAACGGATGGTCCTGCACGGAGACCACGACGTAGAGGTCCCCCAAGGGGCCGCCTCCCCTCCCGGCCTCCCCCTCCCCCCGGAGTTTCAGCCGGGTCTCGTTGTCCACCCCCGGGGGAATCTTGATCTTGAGCGGCCTCTTTTCCTGGACGGTCCCGTTCCCTGCGCAGGCGGGGCAATGCTCCTTGATCACCTCGCCCGTGCCGCGGCATCTCCCGCACGTGCGGGAGAGCGAGAAAAACCCCTGCTGGACGGTCACCTGCCCCCGGCCGTTGCACGCGCCGCACCGTTCGGGGCGGGTCCCCTTCTTCGCTCCCCCCCCGCCGCATTCCCCGCAGGACCCCGTCCGGGGAACGACGATATCCTTCTCCGCGCCGAAAACCGCCTCATCGAAGGTAACGGTGAGGTTGTACCTGAGATCCGCCCCCCTGCGCGGCCGATCGCGGAATCCGCCGAAAACGGACCCGAACCCGAAAAATTCGTTGAGAATGTCCTCCACGCCCCCGAAGCCGAATCCGCCGGCTCCCTCGAACCCCTGGCCGGCAGGCGCCGCGTGCCCGTACAGGTCGTACTGCTCCCGCCTTTGCGGGTCAGAGAGGACGGAGTAGGCCTCGTTGGCCTCCTTGAAACGATCCTCGGCCTCCTTATTGCCCGGATTCCGATCGGGATGGTATTCGAGGGCGAGCCTCCGGTAGGCCTTCTTCAGGTCCTCGAGCGTGCAGTTCCTCTGCACCTCGAGCACTTCGTAGTAATCACGCCTCGCCATCAGCGCTCTCCTGCCCGGTGCCTCCGCCCGATTCGGTCTCCGCCGCTTCCTGTGCGACGGTCACCTGCGCCGGCCGGAGAAGCCGGCCGTTTAAAAGATACCCCTTGCGGCTCTCCGCAAGCACCGTCCCCTCGGGTTTTCCCTCCCACGCGACCTTGGCGATCGCCTCGTACAGGTTCGGGTCAAACAGCTCCCCGACGGCGGATATCTGCTCCAGACCGAACTTCCTCAATTCGCCAAGGACCTGTTCGTATGTCATCTGCACACCGGACAGGAGGACTTCCGCGTTCTCGGTGGCCTGGGACTGGGAGATTGCACGCTCCAGGTTGTCCAGGAAGGGCAAAATCGCAAGAAGAATCCGCTCATTGCCAAAGGAGACGATCGCCTCCTGCTCCCGGGCTATCCGCTTGCGATAGTTGTCGAACTCTGCTGCCAGGTAGGCCAGCTGGCTCTTTACCCGGGCGAGCTCGTCCTCTTCCTGTTCGGTAAACTCCTGCCGATCCGACGGCTCTTCCCGTTCCGTGAGGAGCTCTCCCTCTTCCTGTGCGGAACCTTTTTCCTTATCCTTCATGATTGTTCTCTCTCCTCCGGGTGACATTTTCTTTCTCGCCTGTCCGATTGCGGGAGATCGGGCGCGTTACCGGTGCTCCAGGATAGAGCTCAGAACACGGGCCGTATACTCCACAAGGGGAATGACCCGCGAATAATCCATGCGGATAGGGCCGATGAGCCCGATGCTTCCCATCGCGGTTTCCCCCTGGTGATAGCCGGAAGAAACGACCGAGATGTCGGGCAGCCCCTCCACCGTGTTCTCGGAGCCGATGGAGACCTGGATCGCGTCGCTCTCCAGCGCGGAGTCGAGAAGCCGCAGGATAACGCTCTTCTCCTCGAACGTATGGAGGATCCGCTTGAGCTTCTGAACGTCGTCGACAAACTCCGGCTGTTCGAGGATATTGGCCCTGCCCTCGATGTAGACTTCCCCGGGAAGGGATTCGGCGAGGGCCTTGGAACCGAGCAGCAGGGCCTTGTGCATCAGGCTGTCGTAGCGCGCCTTCTCCTGCCGCATCTCGTTCAATATTTTCACGCGAAGCTGGGGAAGGGTGAGCCCCACCGCCATGTCGTTCAGGTAGGCATTGATCTTTTCCAGATCGTATGTCGTGACGCCGGGCTCGTCCTCGATAAGGCGATGCTGGACCCAGCCGCCCTGGAGCACGGCCACCAGAAGGATCCGGTCGGTCGATGCGCGGAGCAGGCTCAGGGACCGGAGCGCCTGGTGGGAGGACCGGGAGACGACGACCACGCAGGCATGCCGGGAAAGGGTCGAAAGGAGACGGCTCGCATGCCGCACCACTTCATCCGCGCCGCTGACCCCCTCCTCCGCCACCTTCCGGAGCAGATCGCGCTCGGACCGGGCCAGCTGCCGCCTGGTCAGCAGGTAGTTGACGTAGTACCGGAAACCCGTGCCGGTGGGGATGCGACCCGCGGACGTGTGGGGCTGGCACAGGTACCCTATTTCCTCCAGATCCGCCATGATGTTCCGGATCGTGGCAGGCGAGAGGGCCTGACTCATCTTCTTGGATATGGTGCGAGAGCCGACGGGCTCCGCCGTTTCGATATAATCCTCGACGACGAGGCGAAGCACCTGGGCCCCGCGGTCGTCCAGCACCGCCGTCACTTTTCCCTTCCTGGGGAAAGAATTAGCACTCGCCCAAGCAGAGTGCCAATACCCACTGTATCAACCATGTGCAACCGGTGTCAAGAAGCGCAACCCCCTAGGGATTCACCGTTTCCCCCCCCACCGAGGGGCAATCACCCCGACCGCGATGTCCGCCACGTTCGTCCCGGTCGGACCGGTTTGAAAGAGGTTGTTGATCACCGACAGTAATGCGTAGGAGTTGTTGTCGTCGAGGTGGACGCGGGGGGAGATTCCCAGGGTCCTGGCGCGGGCACAGGAGTTTCCGTACGCAAACCCGCCGGCGGCGTCCGTGACCCCGTCGAGCCCGTCCGTGGTCCCGCAGAGGACGCCCATCCCCTCGATGCCATCCAGGGCGATCGCAGCGGCAAGGGCAAACTCCTGGCACCGTCCCCCTTTTCCCTTCCCAGTGACTGTCACCGTCATCTCCCCCCCCGCGAGGAGAAGGACCGTTCGTCCCGGCGAAGTCCTGCCCGCCATCTTTTCCATCTCCGAGACGAAGGCACGCCCGCATTCGCGGGCCTCTCCCCGCAGGAACCCAGGCAGGGTGCGGACCATCGCCGCGCGGTCGCTCTTCGCGGCCACGCTACCCGCCTCGAGAGCCGTCTGGTTGGACGCGACGACAACCGCCGTCACTCTCCCGAAGGCCGGGGCTCCCGGCTTGAGGGTTTCGGGGACTTCCCCGGCGGTCCCCGCCTCGAGATGTTCGCGGACGGAAGCCGGGACGTTCGGCAGGATGTTGCGCCGCGCAAGAATGGTCAAGGCGTCCCGGTAGGTGGTGGGATCCGGGGAGAACGGCCCCGAGGCGACGTCGGCCGGGTCGTCCCCGGGTACGTCGGAAAGAAGAAGCACCCACACGCGGGCAGGGTGGGCGACCTCCGCCATCTGCCCCCCTTTTACCAGGGAGAGATGCCTCCGCACCGTGTTGACCTCGCCGATGTGCGCGCCCGAGCGAAGCAGAAGCCGGAGCACGCGCTCCTTTTCGCCGATGGATACCCCTCTCGGCGGCGCGGAAAGCATGGAGGAGCCGCCTCCGGAGATCAGCGCTACGACCAGGTCTTTTTCCCCGGCATTCGAGAGGATCTCCATGATTCGACGGGATGCTTCCCGGCTCCCCTCGTCGGGGATGGGATACCCGGCCTCGAGAAGCCCGATCGGCCCCCATTCCCCGCCGGCTCCTTGTGGCACGGCGAGAATCCCGGACGTCACCTTGTCGCCCAGAACCTGGGCGGCCGCCTTCCCCATCCTCCTGGCGGCCTTGCCGCCCCCGACCACGTAGATGTTGCGGACCTCGTCCCAGCGGGCCGTGGCGGACACCCTTCCGCACCGGAGGGAAACCCCGTCCCCCTCCCTCTGCAAGGCGGAAAGGACAAGCGTTTCCGGGTTGACGGCCGCCACGGCGGCCTGGAAGATTCTCTCCAAATATCCCTTGGCCAGGGGATTCACCGACCTATCCTCCCCGTGTTCCGGAGCTTACCGCCCGGTCCAGGCGGACCAAGCCCTTTTCATGAGCGTAGTCCCGGGCCTCCCGCCACTCACCGGCCGTGATTCGCCGGCCGATCTCCGGAAACTCGAGCGCCCGCCCGCATGGGCGGTACTGGTCCATAAGATTCAGGTAGGTGTCCTTCCCGATCTCGTTGGCGAGAAAGTCGATCACCCTGCGGGTCCTCGAAGCCTCCCCGGGCATGACGAGGTGGCGGACGAGCAGCCCCCGGCGCGCGATTCCGTGGCGGTCGAAAGAAAGAGGTCCTCCCTGCCGGGCCATCTCCCGGAGCGCAGCTTGTACCACCTCGGGGTAATCCGGGGCCTCGCAATACCGCCCTGCCGGTTCCGCGTCGAGGAACTTGACGTCGGGCATAAAGATATCGACCACCCCATCGAGTTCCCGCAACGTGTCAATGCTCTCGTACCCCCCGCAGTTGTACACTACCGGGATCGACAGCCCGCGCGGCACGGCCAGGGAGAGGGCCGTAAGGATCTGGGGCGTCACGTGGGTGGGGGTGACCAGGTTCAGGTTGTGGCACCCCATTCGCTGGATCGAAAGGAAAATGCCGGCAAGTCTTTCGGCGGACACCTCGCTTCCCTCGACCAGGTGGCTGATCTCGTAGTTCTGGCAGAAGAGGCAGCGAAGGTTGCAGCCGGAGAAGAAAACCGTTCCCGATCCTTGGTTTCCCACGAGGGGGGCTTCCTCGCCGAAGTGAGGTCCGAAAGAGGCCATTAAGGCGTTCCTCCCCACCCGGCAGATGCCCAACTCCCCCGCTTTCCGGTTCACCCGGCACATCCGGGGGCATATGTCGCACTCCGAGAGCCTTGCGGTGAGCCTCTCCGCCCGTTCGGCCAGCTTGTCGATGTCCGGAAAAACCGCCATCCCTTCCCCCCCCCACGACCCGCCGCGCCGCCATATTATTCCTATTTTACAGGCACCGCCTCCCACTAGCAAAACCGTATTCCCGCTTTCCCATCGAACCCGTTGCTTGCGCCGCACCACGGGGAACTACGGTGCACCCCCCTTAAATGCTTGCGACAAGGTGATATCTTCAGGGGGGAAATGCTGGTACTATTCCTCGGATATGGTTCCGTCCCACCCTGTTCTCCAGGCAGAAAGGGGACGTCACCGCACCGGAGGAAACGGGAGGATCCTGCCGTAAATGGAAAGAGAAACCCTATTTTCCTTGCTTATCCTGGCCCCCCTGGGGGGGGTCATCCTGGGATTCCTCTTCGGCTGGGGTGTCCGGAGATCGGACTTTACAACCACTGCCGCGGAAACGGATGACCTCAGGAGAATCAACCGGGAGATCTCCCAGGAGGTGATCAAGGCACAGCAGGAACTCTCCCGGAAACGGGATATCGTCACCAAGATCCCGATGGTCGTGAAACGGCTGAGCGGAAGAATGTCGCCCGACGCGATCCCCGCGATAGGCGTCCGGTTCGCGAAGGAATTTTTCCACGCTTCCCAGGTGGGGTACTTTGCGCCGGCGGGCAGCGGGGACCAATTCACCCTCGTCGAGGGAGTCGGCTTCCCGCTGGACTGGAAAGGAACGGTCCGTCTTGCCGCCGACGAAGGAATCCTGGGGATGTCCCTCCAGAACAAGACGATCGTTACGCATGAGGAATACCTGACGTCGAGAACAAAATGGCCTGCGGGAATCCGCTCTTTGGAAAAGAACGGCATATCCCCGGATTTCGTGGCCCCGGTGGCGATCAACGGAAATGTCGTGGGTATTCTTGTCGTGGCATCGAGCATCGTCCAAAGCCGGGACGAAATCCCCTTTGTGTCGATGATCGCGGAGCTGCTCGGAAACGCCTACAAGCACACGACAGAAATCGAGTCGGTGGAATACAGCGCATCGATCGATCCCCTGACCAAGCTTTTCACCCGAGGTCACTTCGCGCAGCGGTTCGAAATGGAGATCCGCCAAGCCAAGAATTACGCCCACCCCCTGTCGCTCTTCCTGTTGGACATCGACCATTTCAAAAACATCAACGACACGCACGGACACTCGGCGGGAGACCTCATTCTGATGAAACTGGGGCAGATCCTGCGCCAGTCCGTCCGCAGTTCCGACGTTGCGGCGCGGTTCGGGGGAGAGGAATTCGTTGTCTTGATGATGTCCGCGGGCAAGGAACAGGCGTTAAACATGTCGGAAAATTTGAGGAACATCGTCGAATCCACGGAATTCAGGACCCCCGGCCTGCAATCCCCCCTGAAGGTGACGATTAGCGGCGGAGTGGCAACCTACCCCGCGGACGGAGATTCCACTACCGACCTCCTCCGCAAGGCGGATGAAGCCCTCTACAAGGCAAAGCAGACGGGAAGGAACCGGATCGTTCTGGCGCCGGAGTTCGGCCTGGACGGGAAACCCCTTTTCTAGGGGGGGGACTTCCGGGGAGAAGCATCGCCCCTGCCGGGAAAAAGTGATACACTGGTTCCTATCCCGGGGAAAGAGGAAGGAGTTCATCTCTTGGCCAAAGCGGACCTGGCGAAACTGGAAGGAACGGTCACCGACACAAAGGGGGGAGGAAACTACATCATCACCCTGGAAAACGGAATGACCCTCTCGGCGAAACTGAGCGGAACCCTGAAACGGTACAAGATCCGCGTCGTAAGGGGTGACGCCGTAACCGTGGGCGTCTCTCCGTACGACCCCACCCACGGCCTCATCCTTTATCGCCATAACAGGTAGCCGTACCAACACTTCGGGCGTCTTCCAGCACCCCCACACTGTTCGCAAAAGAGTAGACGACCCGCTGTTGGACAGCCCGGGGCCACTCCCGGAATAGCGCGGAAACCGCCCCCCCATTCCATATCACTAGGGAAGGGAAAGAACCCTCTCGATCTCATCGAGGGAGGGGATGCCCGCACGACCCCCCACTTTCCGGCAGGAGAGCGCTGCGGCGGCATTACCGAAAGCAAGCATTTCGGGGAACGTCCTCCCGGCGAGAAGGGCGAAGAGAAACCCCGCGTGGAAGACGTCTCCTGCCCCCGTGGTGTCGACCGCACCCACCTCGATTCCCCGCGCCCGGCAGATCTGTCTGCCGTCGAATCCCAAGGCACCTTCCGGCCCCAGGGTCACGGTCGCCGTGCGCGGCGAGAAGCGGCGGTGGATCTCGCGAACCCCTTCACCGGGCTCCGCGCCCGGGATAAGTTGCGCAACGAAGGAGGACGCCGCCACGATGTGGTCACACACGAAAAGCAGGTCCCCCGTCCCCTCCTGGACCTTTTCTGCGTCGAGTACGACCGGCACGCGCGCCTTCCTGGCCACCCGGGCCGCTTCAACGGATGCCGGAACGTCATGGCCGTCCAGAAGAACGGCACGAGACCGTCGGATCTCGTCACGGGGAATGTCCTCGGGGCGGATCCGGATCCGGGCGTCTCTCTCCCACAGGATCGTGCGCTCGCCGGAATCTTCCTGGACAAGGATGACGGCGAACTGCGAGGCGGCCCCGGGAACGGTCCGCGCGAGGGCGACATCGATCCCCTCTTCCCTGAGAAGGGAGAGGGAGAGGATCCCGTGTTCGTCCTCCCCCACGTTCCCCACGTACATCGTCTGCAAACCCCACCGCGACAGCGCCACGAGGGCAGTGGCCACCTGCCCCCCGCCCTGTTTCGAGAACCCCGTCATCCGAAGCTTTTCCCCCGGGACGGGAAAGCGCGGAATGGTGCAGAGGGAGTCGATCGCGTTCAGCCCGATTCCGACGACGTCGAACATGGCAGATCATTGTATCCCGGGAAAGCGACGCCTTCATCCGGCAATTCCCCGGGGCTTCAGATCGGCGTTCCTGCCGGCCTTCCGGATTTTCCGTCGCCCCCGATGCATGTATAATGACCCTTCGGCCTACCCCGGAAGCGGGGACAAAAAGGACCGGAAAGGCGCTTCGGAAGACGGGGCGCCGGGTCGGAGACGATGATCTCCTTTTTGGTTATGGCGGTTCCGGTCGTCGCGCTTGCGGCCTCCGCCTTCCTGTACAACCGGCTGGTCCGGCTCCGGAACACGGTTCGTGCCTCCTGGTCGGACATCGACGTCATGCTCAGGAAACGGCACGACCTCGTTCCCAACCTGGTCGAGGCCGTCAAGGGGTACGCGGGCCACGAAAAGACCACGCTGGTCCGCGTCACGGAAGCCCGGGCCGGAGCAATCCGCGCCGAGGGCCCGGAAGACAGGGCGAACGCGGAAAACGCCTTCACGGACACCCTGAAATCCCTGTTCGCCCTGGCGGAAGGGTACCCCGACCTGAAAGCCGACACGAGTTTTCTCGAGCTGCAGAGACAGCTCGTGGAGATCGAAAACGGAATCGAATACGCACGGAGGTATTACAACGCGGTCGTCCGGGACTACAACACCATGACCGAGGTCTTTCCCTCGAACCTCGTCGCCTCCGGGTTCCGGTTCGAGCGCGAGAAGTTCTTCGAGCTGTCCTCCCTGGAAGAGAGGGAGCGGGTCGATGTCTCCTTCCCTTGACGCGCCGCGCCCTCCCGGCATCCGCGCACGGCTTTTCCTGTTCTCCCTGTCCCTTTTACTCCTGCTCGGAACGGGAGGGTCCCCCGCCCATGCGGAATATTTCACCATCGGTTCGTTCCACGCGGACATCGTCGTCCACCCGGATTCCTCCTTTTCCGTGACGGAAACGATCGAGACCTTCTTCACGCGCCGCCGCCACGGGATCTACCGCGACATCCCATTCCGCTACACCGACGAATTCGGGAAGAAGACGACGGCGCCGATCCGGGTCGTTTCCGTTGCGGACCAGTTCCGGAAGAAGAGGCCTTACAAGGTCACTCGCGCCGGGGACGCGGTCCGGATCCGAATCGGCAGGAAAGATGCGTTCGTCGACGGCCGGCAGGTGTACGTCATCACCTACACCGTTCAAAACGCCATCCTGTTCCTCGACAGTCACGACGAACTCTACTGGAACGTAACGGGGAACGACTGGGACACCACCATCCGAAGCGCTTCCTCCACGGTGGCCGTTGAAAGTGAACAGAGAGACATTCCTTTTCGGGGGAGCTGCTATACGGGTTTGCGCGGCTCAAGGGAGTCCTCCTGCACCTTCCTCCCCTTGGGCAAGGGGGGGGAATTCCGGACCGGCGGCTCCCTCTCCCCCCGGGAGGGGCTTACCATCGCCCTGGGCTGGGACAAGGGAATCGTCAAGCCTCCTTCTTTCCTTAAGAGAACCTTCTGGGCCCTCAATCTCTCCGAAAACGGGGTGCTCCTGCTTCCCTTCGTCACGCTCGTCTTCATGCTCGTCCACTGGTACAGGAGGGGAAAGGACCCCGACGTCGGGGGCAGCATCACCGTCATGTACACGCCCCCGGAACAGGACGGACAGCCCCTTCCCCCCGCCGAGGTCGGCGCCCTTTCCGACGAGCGGCTCGACCCGAAAGACATCACCGCCTCCATCGTCAACCTCGCCGTCCGGGGTTTCGTCACGATCCGGGAAATCAAGACCGCCGGGTTCCTGTTCGACCGGACCGATTACCAGCTGGAAAAGGTCAGGGGAGCGGACGACGATCTGCCCCCGTTTGAAAAGAGGTTGCTGGCCAATCTCTTCTCCGGGCATTCCCGGGAGGTCCTTGTATCCGACCTGAAATACTCCTTTTACAAGAACCTCGATGAGCTCAAAGACGTCGTCTTCGGTCGTCTCCAATCCCTGGGCTATTTTCGAGGACATCCCGGCAGCATCCAGGCCATATACCGCGGGATAGGGATCGGAGTGGGATTCGTGGGGGGAGTCCTTGCGGTATTCATCCAGAGAATGACTGGCGCAGATCCCGCAAGAGCAGTTGCCGCCTTCGTCCTTTCGGGGGTGGCGGTTTTTCTCTTTGCCCCCGTCATGCCGGTCAAGACCCGAAAAGGGGCCCTGGCGCTCAAGAAGATCAAAGGATTCGAGGAGTTCCTGCTCCGGGCGGAAAAGGACAGGCTGGAGAGAATGGCCGATCAGAACCTGTTCGAGAAATATCTCCCCTACGCGATCGCTCTTGACGTATCCGACCGTTGGGCCAGGGCCTTCGAAGGAATATACCAGGAAACCCCGCGATGGTACTCCTCAACGGGGGACATCGGCACGTTTCACCCCGTGTCGTTCCACCGATCGCTCGGCAGTGCGCTCTCCACCATGGGAAGCGCAATGTACGCGGCGCCCCGAAGCAGCGGGGGCGGAGCATCGGGAGGCGGGGGAAGCTCCGGAGGAGGAGGCGGGGGAGGAGGCGGAGGAAGCTGGTGACCCGTGGTGGGCTCTACCGTCCCCTCCACCCCTTCATTTCGTCTCTTGCAGCAAAACCGTTCCTGCCGGGACCGATCCCGACTCCTTTTCTCTCACGCTTTCGGGCCAGCCACAAGAGCAATGGATCCGAGTCTCGTGCTTGATGCAAACGTCGCAAACCCTGTCGCCGCAGTACCAGCTCCAGTGATAGGAGTGCCCGTTTCTGCGGCATTCGGTATGCTCGGTTGCCATCACCACACCTCCCAACTGGCGTCGGATTTCTCTCCTGCTGCCCTTTCCATCAAAGCAAGCAAAATGCCAACAGGCAGGAATTCGTTTTTCAATTAATTTCCGGGCTGTTACCTTCTATTCCTGCATCAGGAAGGAATACCCCGGCGGAGAGAATGAATACCGATAGGAAAAAAAACTCCCACAGGAGCGAATTAATTGCCGAAAAACCTGAGCGTTGCAGGCCGGGGGCCTGGCGGATTGGGAGATGCAGATTGGGATATAATGAAAGTCTAGGAGGGTCCCATGGGAGGAACGCGGCAACGGAACGTACCGGCCCCACGGACAGGAGGTGGCCCATGGAACTCATGCTCACGGAATCCGAAGTGGAATTGCTCCGGGGAATGCTCGATGCGGACCGCAAGGCCCTCCTGATGGAGATCGCACGAACGGACAACCGGGCAATGCGTGAGGGGCTCAAAGAGCGCGAGGAACTTCTCAAGGGGATCCTGGACCGGCTCGGGAGCACAGTGCGCAAAGCATCCTGACGGCCCGACCCCGCGCATCCATCGCCTTCGCTCCGCTCGTGTATTTTAAGGCAACTGCTATGCTTCCGGGGGAGCGGCAGAAACCCTTTTTTACGAGGAGCGCGGACGCGGCATGGAGACCAGAAACCGTACGACCCTTTTCCGGGGGCTCGTGGTGGACGTGGAGCAGATGGAGGTGAAGTTCGGCGAAAAGGGATGGCACCTCTACCAGGTCGTGAGACACCCCGGGGGCGTAGGCGTATTGCCCCTGCACGAAGACGGTACGGTCACGCTGATCCGGCAGTTGCGCCCGGCGGTCGGCTCCCGCCTGTTGGAAGTGCCCGCCGGGCGTCTTGCCCCCGGCGAGGATCCAGAGGTTTGCGGACGCCGTGAGCTCGCCGAGGAGACGGGCCTACGGGCGGACACCATCTTGTCCCTCGGGAAATTCCACTCCTCCCCGGGCGTCTTCGACGAGACGATTCACCTTTTTCTGGCAACGGGGCTTACCCAGAAGGAGGCAAACCCCGAGCAGTACGAGGAGATCGGATCGATACGAATTCCGTTCGAGCAGGCCCGTCGGATGGCCATGAGCGGCGAGATCATGGACGGAAAGACCATCGCCGCGCTGTTCCGCGCCGGGGGAAGAAAGGTCTGATCCGCGAACGGAGACGAGACGGATCGGATCGTAGGGCTAAAACTGGGCGCCCACGACTACATCCCCAAGCCGCTCAGCCCGCGCGAGCGGTGCCCCGCTTTTTGAGGATGGCTTTTTCCAGCACCACGAAAAGGATGAACGCGGTCATTCC
Organism: Candidatus Limnocylindria bacterium; assembly: GCA_035464915.1. Taxonomy (GTDB): domain Bacteria; phylum Desulfobacterota; class Deferrimicrobia; order Deferrimicrobiales; family Deferrimicrobiaceae; genus CSP1-8. The sequence goes on along the minus strand of DATHRT010000014.1, from coordinate 279 downwards.
GATGCCGTGGATAAGAATGTGGGGCCAAAGCAGGCAGGCCGCGATGCCCGCATATCCCAGCCTCTGGGGCCATGTAAGAAGCCCCAGATGAAACCCCTCGAAAAACGAGGCGAAACAGTACAAGCCGAGCAGGGCTGCTGCGGCCGTCTCGATCACCTGCCAGGCAGGCCCTTCGAATAGACTCGGGGTGTAGATGAACAACAGGGGAATGACGTAGAGCCCCTTCGCCAGCTTCCACGATTCCAGGCCGGTCTCCAGCGGACGGCTGCCGGCGATCCC
>DATHRT010000013.1:0-15832 GCA_035464915.1 Candidatus Limnocylindria bacterium | reverse complement strand
AATTCGGTGCGTACGAACAGTATGCCAGGATCGCCATACACCATTACGGTACGTATCGCAGGATGGTAGAATCCGCTCTCCCCGGCGATTCCCCTTCCAGCTGATCCTTTCGTACTTCCCTCACTCCCGAAACCGACACTTCATGAGAAGATAATGCTGCCTGTATGCATTATCTAGTTACGAAACATATCTCTAGCGCTAGTTAAATTATGTATTGACAAGATTACATTTGTTTTATACATGTTAAAGATAAGAGAAGGAGGGAAAGCTGTTTTTCACGTCAATCAGCGATAACCTTTCGAACCGCGGGTGAGACGCAGCCGGATCTCCGGCTTCCCTTCCCCGCCGTAAAGGAGGTGAGGATGCTCTCCTTGCTGAGGCGGTTGGCGTTGGGACAGGACGAAAACGGGAGGTACGCTGGATTCGGACTGATCGAGGAAATGCGGTTGCGGTCCCTGGCAAGACGGTTGACGTTCCCGGGGGTAGGAAGCAGGCAGCAGCCCGGATTAGGGCTGATCAACGAAAACGGGAAGTTTGCCTGGGATGATCCCTCCCAGGAGCCGGGGCATGAATTCCGCAAATTCGTCTACAAAATGCTTCGCTGTCCGGAGCAGGCATAACGAATGGAGAGCTAACCCTTTGAAGATAATCGACGGAACAAAACTCTACGAGGTGGAAGACCTCGTAGCGATGCTCAAGGTTTCCCGTGTCACCGTGCAGGGATATCTGCGGTCGGCCAGGATCAAGGGGGTCAAAATCGGGAAACGATGGCACGTGACGGAGAAGAACCTGAAAGACTTTCTCTCGGGGGATACGCAGGGAAAAGCATCCTGGAAAACCGGATCCTAGTGCACTAGCCCTCCCGATCTTCGGGCAGCATCGCCTCGATTTTCTTCAGCGCAGATAAGGAACCATCGGGGATCGACAGATGCGGTTCGTCAATCCACGGCTCCCGAGGATTGATCCGGACGACCGTCACCCCGCGCCGGCGACCGAGACGTTCACTCATGCCGCGGATGGTCGGAATAGCGGTACCGGCGCCCATTTCGATGACCACCGTCTCTAATCCGCCGGTTTCCTCGAGGAATGTCCCGAACAGACTCTCCTGGCGGTCGGTGCGATAGCCGAGCCAGGAAAAATCACCGAACATCAGGATATTGGGCCTGGCCACGCCGCCGCAACGGGGACATACGGGGATATGCAGGGCGCGCATGGTCTGGTGATCGATCGGGATCTCCTCCCGGTTCTGCCAGATCGCGTCGGAACAGGGCGAAAGGCACTGCAGGTGGTGTATGGAGCCGTGGACTTCCAGCACCCTCTCTTCCTCGAACCCCGCCTTCTGGAAATGACCGTCCACGTTGGAGGTGACGACGAAATGCGCCAGGCCGAAACGACGGATCCATTGCCTGAGAATCCGAAACCCGTCGTGGGGCTCCGTCTGGCGGTAGAGATGGGTCCGGTGACCATAGAACCCCCAGCCGAACGCCGGATCGTGGAGGAAATGGGTCGGGTTGGCCGCTCCCACAAAAGAAATTCCCAGCCGCTCGTACATCGGGTACGCCTTCCAGAATCCCCGCTCCCCCCGAAAGTCGGGCAGACCGGAGTCCACCCCCATTCCGGCCCCGGAGGCAATAATCAGGGCATCGGCCCTCCCGATCGCATCGGCGGCGTTTCGGAAAACCTCGTCGGAATCCATTCCGTTCCCCGCTTCTCCCGCATCCTTATAGGACCGTGCCTCGCACTCCTCTTCCGTCAAACGAATCGCTTAAGACGATCTTCGCCGGTTCGATATCGAAAGTATCGTGATTCCCGACAAGGGGCAAGCCGTTGACATCCCCTTTCCCGGCAGGTGACGATTTTAGGCACATTCCATGGGACATTCCCGGGTTCTTCCCCTGTCCTGGCCTCCCCCGCCCCGTCCCTGATCCCTGAAACCCACTGTTTCTTTTCATATTTATTTTTCCTGCCATTTGGCATGCATCTTTCATGTCATTGCCGTGGAAGCAGGAGGAAAAGGGAGGACCGGGACCATGACATATTCAGGGAGGAAGGCCATGAAGAACAGATTGCCCTTCGTTATCCTACTGGTTACGGTATTTCTCCTGGCGGGGGCTCTTCCCGCCGCTGCCCAGGAGACCATCGGCATATTGCACAATTCCACAGGCTTCGTTACGGTCACTCGCGATGGGAAGGTTTTCCCGGCACCCGCAGGGACGAAGCTTGTTGTCGGTGACATCCTGAGCACCGGCTCGGACGGGTCGCTGGGCGCCATCCTCCGGGACAACTCCACCCTCTCGCTCGGGCCGGACAGCAGCCTTATCATCGAAACATTCCTGTTCTCTCCCGCCAAAGGAGAGCTCGGCCTGGTGGCCCGCCTCACCAAGGGGACCATGGCGTACCTCTCCGGGCTTATCGGCAAGCTGGCCCCCGAATCGGCCCGTTTCGACACACCGACTGCCTCCATCGGCATTCGGGGCACGTATTTCGCGGTGAAGACCGAGGAACCCGTTTCGCGGTGACGTGGAGGAGAAGCGAACCGGGACGGCGGGAAGAAGTCAGATGGTTTTGGCGGATTTTCCCGAAAGGTACATCTGATTGATCGACTCCCCCAATTCCCCGTAGAAGGCGAATTCGCTTTCTTCCTCCCGAAGCGAAACATTCGTTACGTAGGTCCCGCGAACCCTCTCCCGCGCGCAACGGGCCACTTCGGACCAGGGAATGAATATCGGGGGATGGTAGAACCGGAGCAGAAAAATCACCGACAATCCTATACCGTGCGGACTCAAGCGGACGAAAACCACTCCCCCGTAGCCCGCTGGGTACAATCCGCTTCCCAGGGACATTCGCACGAAAGTATATCTCCGGGAATCCGGGATCTCCCTATGCGGGAATTTCCTCGCGATCCTGCGCCATCCGCTCCACAGGGATAGGATTGCGCTGATCCACAGCAGGATTGCCAGGGCGGCAAAGGGAGACCAGACAACCAAACCATTACCCTCCGTTTACTATCGCCGGCGTTTCTTTCGATATCCCGTGTCACAAATACAGCAGGGCATTCGGGAAAAAAGAATAGCGCCTATTCCGGGAAATGCCAAGACCGCTTCCTCCCTGTCCCTTATCGGAAGGATAGCCGCTTCGGGCCCTTGAGAATTTCCGGAATTCCCGATACTATGGCCATGGTACCGCCGTAGATATCTTCACGGAAAACAAAGAAGAACGGACTCCGTTATCCGGAAGCCCATAATCCCCGGAAAGAGCCGGTTCTTTCGATGAAAATGCTGCATTTCCATAGAAATCCCGCGCTCTCCGACACGAAGAGGGACAGTCTCCTCTCCTTCGCCGTGAAAAACATCTCCCCGCACATCAAAGGGATCGAAACGGAGTACTGCTACAACATCGAGACGTCCAGCCCTTTAAGCGATGCGGAGCTCGACACGCTCAGGTGGCTCCTGGCTGAGACGTTCGAGCCGGACAGGTTTGCCTCCGGCAGTTTCCTCGGACCGAACCAGGTCCTCGAGGTGGGCCCCCGGATGAACTTCACGACGGCATGGTCGACGAATGCCGTCTCCGTGTGCCGGGCATGCGGCCTGGACAAAATCAAACGAATCGAGCGGTCGAGAAAATTCAAGCTGCTGTCCGATTCGCAGCTCAGCAAGGACAAGCGGGACAGATTCCTGTCCGAAGTCCACGACCGGATGACCGAATGCCCCTATCCCGAACCCCTGTCCACCTTCGAGACGGGAATTACGCCGGAACCCTACCAAACCGTCCCGCTCATCGAAGAGGGAATTTCGGCTCTTCAAGCGATCAACGCGGAACTGGGACTGGGGTTGGACGCCTGGGACATCGAGTACTACTACGACCTCTTCGTGAAAGATCTCAAGCGCAACCCGACCGACGTGGAGTGCTTCGATCTTTCCCAGTCCAACAGCGAGCACTCGCGCCACTGGTTCTTCAAGGGGAAGCTGGTCATCGGCGGGAAGGAAATCCCGGAAACCCTGATGCGGATCGTCAAGGCGCCCCTTAAAGGCTACCCGGGAAACAGCGTGATCGCCTTCCGGGACAACGCGAGCGCGATCAAGGGATGCCGGATCCGGACGATTCTCCCAGAGCAACCCGGTAACTACGCGAGGTTTTCCTCTGCGAACCCGACATACCACCTCACCTTCACGGCGGAGACGCACAACTTCCCGAGCGGCGTCGCCCCGTTCCCCGGGGCCGAAACAGGCACGGGGGGAAGGATCCGGGACGTCCAGGCCGTGGGACGGGGAGGACTTGTCGTCGCCGGAACAGCCGCCTACTGCGTCGGGAACCTGCGGATCCCCGGCTACCGGCTTCCCTGGGAGGACCCCTCCTTCGAATATCCGGGCAACCTCGCCACGCCGCGGCAGGTGGAGATCGAGGCCTCCAACGGCGCCTCCGACTACGGGAACAAATTCGGCGAACCCGTGATCCAGGGCGTGACCCGCTCGTTCGGCCTCCGGCTCCCGGACGGGGAACGCAGGGAATGGATCAAGCCGATCATGTTCACGGGCGGAATCGGGCAGATGGATTCCCGGCACGTGGAAAAGGGCTTGCCGGAACCGGGGATGCTGGTCACGAAGATCGGGGGGCCCGCGTACCGGATCGGCATGGGAGGCGGGGCGGCGTCGAGCATGATCCAGGGCGAAAACATCGCGGAGCTCGATTTCAACGCCGTCCAGCGCGGCGACGCCGAGATGGAACAGAAGATGAACCGCGTCATCCGCGCGTGCGTCGAGATGGGAGAGGAAAACCCCATCATCGCCATCCACGACCAGGGCGCGGGGGGAAACTGCAACGTCGTCAAGGAGATCATCTATCCTGCGGGGGCAAGGATCGATGTCAGGAAGATCCAGAGCGGGGACGACACCCTGTCCGTCCTCGAGCTTTGGGGCGCCGAATACCAGGAGCAGAACGCTCTCCTCATCCGGCCCGAGAACGCAGAGCTGTTCGAGGAGATGTGCTGGAGGGAGAAGGTCCCCTGCTCTTGCATCGGACGGATCACGGGGGACGGCCGGATCGTTTTGTTCGACGAGAACGACGGGAGCACGCCGGTCGACCTCGACCTGGAAAAGATCCTGGGCGACATGCCGCAGAAGACGTTCCGCCTCAACCGGATCCCGCCCGCACTCTCGCCTCTCTCGCTCCCGAAGAACCTGGTTGTACGGGACGCGCTCGACCGGGTCCTGCGGCTTGTTTCCGTTGGGTCGAAGCGATTCCTGACGAACAAGGTCGACCGGAGCGTCACGGGGCTGGTCGCGAGGCAGCAGTGCGCGGGGTCTTTGCAGCTTACCGTGTCGGATGTCGCCGTCGTCGCCCAGAGCCACTTCGGTCTCACAGGGGCGGCCATCTCGATCGGCGAACAGCCGGTAAAGACGCTCATCGACCCGGCCGCGATGGCAAGGCTCTCCGTGGGAGAGGCGCTGACCAACCTCGTGTGGGCGAAGATAACAAAACTGGAAGACGTGAAATGCTCCGGGAACTGGATGTGGGCCGCGAAGCTTCCCGGCGAAGGGGCGAAACTCTACGACGCGGCCGTTGCGCTCCGGGATATCATGCTCACGTTACGGATCGCGATCGACGGGGGAAAAGACAGCCTCTCCATGGCGGCGAAGGTCTCCTCCGGGGAAACGGGCGAGACGGTGAAATCCCCGGGTACGCTCATGATCTCGGCCTATGCCCCCTGCCCGGACGTAACGAAAGTGGTTACGCCCGACATCAAGAGGCCGGGGAAGAGCCGGATCCTACTCATCGACCTGGGCAACGACAGGAACCGGCTTGGCGGATCGGCGCTTGCTCAGGTGTACGGGCAGGTCGGCGACCGGTCCCCCGACGTGGACGACCCCATGCTTCTGAAACGCGCCTTCGGCGCGGTCCAGGAGCTGATCGCGATGGGCCTGATCCTCTCCGGGCACGACCGCAGCGACGGCGGGCTCATCACCGCGCTTCTGGAAATGGCGTTTTCCGGAAACTGCGGGCTGGAAATATCCGCGGGAAGCGAAGATCCCCTCCCCTTCCTGTTCTCCGAGGAGCTCGGGCTGATCATCGAGTACCTTCCGAAGGAGGAAAGGACCATCACCTCCCGGTTCAGGAAAGCAAAGGTCCCCTGCCGGATTCTCGGGCAAACAACCAGGCGTAAGCGGATCAAGGTAAAGATGGGCGGGCGGATCGTCCTGAGCGAAGATATGAGGGCCCTGCGGGAGACCTGGGAGGAGACAAGCCACCGGCTGGAGCGTTTCCAGGCAAACCCGAAATGCGTCCTCGAGGAGAAACGGAACATCTTCGACCGGCCCGGACCGTCGTACATACTCACCTTCACGCCAACGGCCGCATCCCCTGCCCTGCTGCGTAAGAAGAAAAAGCCTGCCGTCGCGGTCATCCGGGAAGAGGGAAGCAACAGCGACCGGGAGATGGCGTCCGCGTTCCACCTTGCGGGTTTCGACGCCTGGGACGTGACGATGACCGATTTCCTCGATGGGAAGGTGGATTTGGACGCCTTCCGCGGGGTGGCCTTCGTCGGGGGGTTCAGCTACGCGGACGTCCTCGACTCCGCCAAGGGATGGGCCGGGGTCATCCGGTTCAACAAAGGGATCTTCGATCAGTTCCGGGGGTTCTACGAGCGTACTGACACGTTCTCCCTGGGCGTTTGCAACGGATGCCAGCTGATGGCGCTGCTTGGCTGGGTCCCGTGGGCCGGGATCGAGGACAGGAACCAGCCCCGGTTCATACAGAACCTCTCGGGCCGGTTCGAGTCCCGGTTCGCAACCGTCCGGATATTCCCAAGCCCCTCCATCATGCTCGAGGGGATGGCCGGCTCGACGCTCGGGATCTGGGTCGCCCACGGCGAAGGCAGGGCCTACTTCCCCGATCGGAAGATCCAAAAAAGGGTGGAGTCCCGAAGTCTCGCTCCGGTCCGGTACGTCGACGACAGGGGAAAGGTGACGATGCAGTACCCCTTCAACCCGAACGGATCGGCGAGCGGCATTGCGGCTGTTTGCTCCCCCGACGGCCGGCACCTGGCGATCATGCCCCATCCGGAGCGAACATTTCTTAAGTGGCAATGGGGATTTATGCCGGAGGAATGGAAGAAATACTTGAAGGCCTCCCCATGGCTTCGGATGTTCCAGAATGCTCGGGAATGGTGCGAACGCTAGAGGAACGATTTCACGGAAGCGTTTCCGTCTACCATCCCGACGAGGTCCGTGGGGTCTGGCGGCTCCACTCGCCGATGTGCCGGTCGAGCACCCCCGCCAACTCGTCATCCGACAGCTGGCCCGTCTTCCGGTAGAGGGTCTGGCCCATGGGGGAAAACAGCGCGTGCTGCGGCACGGTCCGGCTGGACTGTCCCTCCGCGACCACCCGGGCCGGATCGAGCCCGTACCGCCTTGCCCACTCGGCCGCTGTTTCCCGGTTGGACGGGGTAAGCGCCTCCTCCCCTCCGGTCATCACGGTCAGGAATACGACTTCATGCCCCGCAATTGTTCCCCGGCTCATCAGGTTGCGGAAGGAGACGGCCTGGGGACCGGAGGAGGAGCACCAGGGGGCGGCGTATTCCACGAAGACGAACCGGCCCTCGAACTGGTCCGCGCCAACCGGCTGGCCAAGCGCATTGGGCCCGTAGATTTTCCCGCGCCCGCCCGAGTAGGAATAGTCACTGTAGTCCCCGATGAAGTCGACTGTCTGCTTGTTCCCGCCAGCGGGAACCCGGATGTCGGGAAGCGTAATGCCGAATGTTTGCAGGAAGACCCCCAAGATAATTACGGGATAGACGATCCCCAGGACGTAGAGCACCCACCCGCCGTCTCCGCGCCTCTCCAGGCAGGCCCTGTCCGGTTTCTCCGGGTCGAAGTAGACCAGGACCTGGGAACCGACAGGGTAGCGTTTCACGGTTTTCTTCGCCTGCGATCGGGCTCCGGTGTCCCTTCCTGCGCCGATCTGCACGGTATCCCCCTCGTAGCTGCCCCCCCTCGCGAAATACCGGTAGACGATCTTGGGGTAGTAATCATTGCCGTCCTCGTTCGACTCCCTCACCAGCTTCGACTGGATAATCTCTCCCAGGGCCGAGGGCCACCTCTTGCTCTTCCTTACCAGCCGGCCCTTGCTCCAATAGAAGCCGACGAAGTATAGCATTACGCCGTTCATGACCAGAAAACCGAAGATATTCCCGATCTCCTTCATGGCCTCCCGTCCCATGCGTTCTCCCTTTCTCCTCGGGCCCGAAAGAAAGGGGAACTGTCATTCTTATCGGAACGCGGAAGGGTTTCGTTTACCGGAAAGACCGGGAAGGGGGGAGGTACGGGGATGTCGGTGAGTGTTCATCGGAATCCACGTCGCGCAAGGGCCCGTCCGGGAAGGACAATGCCCGCCGGCCATTTCCGCCGGTCGGATCCCTACTGTTTCCTAAGGCGTGGCCGGTCCCGCTCCGGCACCGGTCCGCTCGATCGCGCTCGCGATCTCTTTCAGGTCTTCTCCCGAAAGCGTAAGGTTCGCGGCCCCGACCCAGCCGTCCACCTGCTCCGGCGAGCGCGCCCCGACGATCGCGCCCGTGACCCCCTCCCACGAAAGGGTCCACGCCACCGCGACCTCTTCGACCGTTTTTCCTCGGCGGGCCGCAATCGGACGGAGCGCGTCCCGGAGTGCGAGGTTCCGCAAGACGTTCGGGGGAAGGAATTCGGGCATGCGGCGGCGCCAGTCGTCCGGGGCGAGTCCGCCGACCCGGTCGGCCGTCCACTTCTCCGTCAGCAGCCCCGATGCCATCGGGCTGTAGACGATAACGCCGGTCCCTTTCCCGGCGCACCACGGGATCTCCGCTGCCGCGGGCTCCCGGCGAATCATCGAGAAAGGCGGCTGGAGGGAGTCGACATGGCGAACCTTCCCGCAACGCGACAGGAGATCGACGTCGAAGTTCGAGACGCCGGCCCACCGCACCTTCCCCCCCTCGACGAGCCTTTCCATCTCGCCCCAGGATTCCTCCACGGGCGTGCCCGTCTGGTCGGGCCAGTGGAACTGGTAAAGGTCGATCCGCTCCACGCCGAGGCGGCGCAGCGAGGCCTCGCACTCGCGACGGATCGCCTCGGGTCGCAGGTCCCGCCGGATCTCTCCCATCCGGTTCTTCTCGTCCCATGCCAGCCCGCATTTCGTGAAGACGTACGGACGGTCCCCCGGCGGAAGCTCCCGCAGCAGCCTTCCTACCAGCTCTTCGGAGTGCCCGAGCCCGTAGACCGCGGCCGTGTCGATCCAGTTGATTCCCCGCTCCCAGGCATGGCGCATCGCCGCAATCGATGCCGAATCCTCCTGCGGGCCCCAGCCGAAAGCCCAGCCGCCGCCCCCTATCGCCCATGCGCCGAACCCGATCCGGGTGATTTCGGGGCCATCCTTGCCCAGTTTTCGGGTAGGAAGGGATGTCACTGTCGCAAACCTCCTTCGGAACTTCGGGAACCTACTCCTTCAGAGTGATCCGCATCCTGCCCTGCCGCACCTCGATGGTCCTGACTCCCGCGGAGAAGATCTTCCAGAACCCGTCCCCCGATCCGAATTCCTCCACCAGGTTCACGTTCTTCAGATATCCCAGCCAGGCGTTCGGCAGGGGAATCCCGCCCAGGGACACCCCCTTCAATGCGATGTACGGTTTCTCCTCCTCATAACGGACGGCAAGTCCCATATGAATCCGGAACGTCTTCCCCCCGAGAACGGGAATCTCGTCCTCGACGGGAAGGACCAGTTTTACGCTGATCAGGTCGTCGGACAGGTCGACGGCGACCTTCCTGGCTACATCGGGAGTGCCGGCGATGAGACCGTTCAGCTCCCGCTCGGAAAGCTGGATCTGCCTGTTCGCACCCTCTTCGGTATATGGTTCGGGAGACAGCGGCTTGCCGGGGACGGCTTCAGACGAAGCGGGGACCGGTTCTTCCTGCCGGAGCCGTGCCAGTTTGCCCTGGAGAACCACGTTCTCTTCCCGGGTCAGGGTCACGGGCGTAAATTTCGACGCGTACACATTTTGCCGAACCCAGACCGCGACCAGGACGAGGGCCGCGAGAAGAACGAGAAAAGCGACCGCCCAAAAGCGCGGGATCCGGGAAACCGGCTTTTTCCCGTCCGCGTCCGCCCTGTTCATGCCCGATTCCCCGCCCATCGAAGCGTTAGGTTTTCGCAGAACGTCTGGACAGACCTGTGAAGGTCAATCGAGGTCGACGTCGCGCAAGGGACGAGAAGGGGTCTCTCCCTGGCTCTTCTCGAGGAACTCCTTGAACTTCCTGTCCATCGTTGCCCCTTTTTCCTTGTCGGTCCGGACGATCTCCTGGTAGCGCGCATCGACACGCGCCTTCTCCTCCCGAAGGACCTTCTCCGCGTCCTTCAGGTCGGCGGTTCTCCGGGGGTCCTTAACCTCCACGCACTCCGTTACAACGGCCGCCCCGGCATCGATCGTAAGGGTAGATCGGCAACAGGGGCACGTCACCTGAAATGTCGCTTTGCCGCTTTCCGTCATGGGTCGCCCTCCCTTACCGTGCTATCTCCCGGGTAATGAATTGTCATTATATCGCGAACCCTGCCGGCCGTGGGTATACGATCCAGACCCTTCGCCACCTTCCCCTGCAGAAGGGGTACCGGGGGTGCCACGTCGGAAACCGTTATTCGGGGAAGATTGGAGGGTAAGCCCTGCGTCTCTACGCGAGCACCCGATGTGCCTGGTGCAAGTGATGAACGATCCGGACGCCGTAGGGGCAGGTTTGTTCACACATTCCACACCGGGTGCAAACCCGGGCTGTTCTCGCCGCGGGGATGGCTCGATACGTTCTCCGGGCGAGATCGCTTTTCCCGTGATCCCTGTAATATTGCAGGCAGCGCAAGACATCGGAGATGGGGATGCCCAAGGGACAGCCGGGCAGGCATGTCCCGCAAAGCCTGCAGACATCCCGCCCGACAACTTCGACAACCTTCATGAGAAATTCGTTTTCCGCGGGGGAGAGCGGTTTCCCGCTCACGCCCAGATTCTCCTCGAGCATGTCGAACGTGTCCATCTCCGTGATGACGGCGGAAACCGCGTCGTCTTCGAGAACCCATTTCAGCTTGGCCTGGGGAAGGCTCACCCCTTCCCCAAGATAGGCGACGAGGTTCTGCCTTGGAACCCCCGCCATGGTTTTCATGGCCACGACCCCCACGCCCCTCTCTTTGGCAAAGGCAAGCACTTTCCCGATCCCGGTCGTCTTCCGGTTGTCGCCGCCCGCCTCGCTCCCCTCCCGAAACGTCTCCGAAAAGGCATTGTACGCCAACGTGATCATGTCGTACCGGCCGCCTCGAATGGCAGACGTCAACACTTCCAAGGGATTGCGGTGACAGGACACGCCCGTGTACCGGATCTTTCCTTCTTTTTTCAACGTTTCGAATGCGGCAAGCACTTCCTCGTGTTCCACCACGCCGGCGCTGGACACGTTATGGACGAGGAGGATATCCACATAGTCGGTCTTGAGCCTCGAAAGACTTCCTTCCACCTCCCGGATCAGTGCATCCCGAGTGTCTTGCCACCCTCCGGAAAAATGAAACTTGGTGGCAATGTGGAATTTGTCCCTTCTCCCCTTCAGGATTTCGCCGATTCGGCGCTCGCTGTTTCCGTTCAGGTAGACCGAGGACGTGTCGACGTAATTGACACCCATTTCGATCGCTCTCCGGAAGACCGGTTCCGGGGGAGGAGGGCTTCCCCCCAGGCCGATCTCCGAGAGAAAAAGGTTTGTCCGGCCGAGACGCCGGCAGGTCATGTTTCCTTTCCGGACGCGATCTGCCGATTCCTCCGCTTTCGCTTCCTGGGCAAACGGGCCTTTCGCGGGCACCCGGCTGCCGATGGCCGCCAGCGCGGAGTTCTTCAGGAATTCCCGGCGGGTCATTCCGGACGCGGCGATGCGAAGATATTCCATCCACCCGGGTTGTCTCATCGGGGACGGCAATCCCCTCCTCCGCCAAAAATTTTCCGGGGATCGCGACTGCGCTCCTCAGGAATCGGAATCCGGAAACATTTTCCTATTATACGTCCCAGATCCCCTCCGCGTTTTCCAGAGAGCACGTCGATTCGGACGCGGAAGCGGGGGAATTCCACCAGCTCGCCATCCGGCTCCCTATTGGAAAAGAAGCGCACGGGAAAGGATCGTGGAATGTCCGCGGAGACAAGGTGCATAAAGTTCGCTGAACCCGGAAACGCAAACAATCTTTTGCCCACAAAATCTGTTAAATACCCTATATCATAGTAAATATGGAGATTGCGCGGCATGAAAACGGCAACCCGTAAAACCATCATTCTGGTCCTTTTGCTGATCGGAGCGGCGGGATTGAGCTGGGCGGTCTTCCGCCAGTTTCAGGTCCACGGGGGAGCGGGCAAAGGAAGCAAGACTTCCCAACCGGCGCCGGTGGAAGTGGGGCAGGTCCAGCGCGGACCGATCGAGTTTCGGCGCACGTACAGCGGCTCGCTGGAGGCCCGGGCCGAGTTCGTCGTCGCGCCGAAGGTGAACGGGCGCATCGAACGTATTGCCGTGAACCTGGCCGACACCGTAAAGCGGGGCCAGGTCGTCGCGGAACTGGACAACGACGAGTACGTCCAGGAGGTGGCCCAGGCCAAGGCCGATCTCGAGGTGGCAAGGGCCAACCTTTCCGAAGCGAAAAGCGCACTGGAAATCGCGGACCGGGATCTCGAGCGCATCCGGACGCTTCGCGGGCGGGGTGTGGCCTCCGAATCCCAGCTCGACGGCGCCAGGGCGAACCACCTGACGAAACAGGCCCAGGTCGAAGTCGCCATGGCCCAGGTGGCCAAGGCGGAGTCGTCGCTGGAAACAGCCAATATCCGGCTTCGATATACGAAGGTCCGGGCGAGCTGGACCGGGGGCAGCGACCGCCGAGTCGTGGCCGAGCGGTTCGCCAACGAGGGGGGGACCGTTTCCGCGAACACACCCCTGCTGCTGATCGTGGAACTCGATCCCATCACCGGGGTGATGTCCGTCACAGAAAAGGACTACGTCCGCATGCGTACCGGCCAACTCGGCACGCTGATCACGGACGCCTATCCGGGCGAAACGTTCGAAGGCCGGATCGAGCGGATCGCACCCGTCTTCCGGCAGGCAACGCGGCAGGCGCGGGTCGAGCTTACGATCGGGAACGCGGGGCACAAGCTCAAGCCCGGCATGTTCATCCGGGTCACCATGGTGCTCGACCGCCTGGCCGAAGCCACGATCGTCCCGGAAAAGGCCCTGACCACCCGCGACAACCGCACCGGTGTTTTCGTCGTGAGCGAGGACGGCCAGTCGGTGTCCTGGCGGGACGTGACGGTCGGCATCCGGGAGGGCGACCGGGTCCAGGTGGAAGGCGAAGGACTGTCGGGCCGGGTCGTAACCCTGGGCCAGCAGCTGGTGGATGACGGCTCGCCGATCACCATTCCCGCCCGCGAACCCGAAGCCCCTTCCGCCAATTCGAATGCAGCCGGGAAATGAACCTGCCGGAGTTCAGCGTACGGCGTCCGATTTTCGTCACGATGATCACCCTGATCGTCGTGATACTCGGCGCAGTGTCATTGAGCCGCGTGCGGATCGACCTGCTCCCCAGCATCGAGCTGCCGACGATCACCGTCCGCACGGAGTACGAGGGGGCCAGCCCGGAGGTGATGGAGCGCCTGGTCACCCAGATCATCGAAGAGATCGTCGGCACCGTCCCCGGCGTGGAGGAAGTGACATCCCAGTCATCGGAGGGGAACAGCAGCATCCGCGTCAGCTTCGTCTGGGGCACGGATATCAACACCGCCGCGCTCGATGTCCAGGCCAAGCTGGAACACGAGATGAACGAGCTGCCCGAGGACATCGTAAGGCCCCGGGTCGCCAAGTTCGACATCGCCAGTTTCCCGGTGGTCCTGCTGGGGATCTCCAGCAACCTGGACCCCGTGGAGCTCACCCAGCTGATCGAGGACCAGATCCGCTACCGTTTCGCCCACATCCCGGGAGTGGCTCAGGTCGACGTCTGGGGAGGGTACAACCGGGAGGTCCGGATCGAGCTCGACCCCGATCGGATCAACGCCCTGCAGCTGCCCCTGGACCGCGTGCTCGTGGCGATCCGCGACGCCAATCTCGACCTCCCGGCGGGACAGATCGAACAGGGGCGGTACGAGGTCACGCTCCGCGCACCGGCGGAGTTCGCAAACCTCGATCAGATCCGCAACACGGTCATCCTCCAGCGCAACGGCGCCCCGGTGACGCTCGGCCAGATCGCCGGGGTCACGGACACCTACGAGAAGCTCACCCGGATCGTGCGCGTCAACGGCGGACGGGGCATTCGGGTGGCGATCCGGAAGCAGGCCGACGCCAACACCGTCGAGGTCTCCCGAAGGGTGCTGGCCGAGATCGACGCGGTCAACGAGGTCTTTCCGCAGATCCGGATCGTCCCGGTGATCAACCAGGGCAACTTCATCGAACGGTCGATCAATAACGTCGCGCAGTCGGTGCTCTACGGGGGCGGCCTGGCGATCCTGGTGCTGCTTTTTTTTCTGCGCAACTTCCGCAGCACGCTGGTGATCTCCCTGGCGATCCCGATCTCCGTCATCGCGACCTTCGCGCTGATCTATTTCGGCGGGCTCACCTTGAACCTGATGACCCTTGGGGGGCTCGCCCTGGGCGTCGGGATGATGGTCGACAGCTCCATCGTGGTCCTGGAGAACATCTTCCGGCGGCGCACCGAGGCAGGCGACGCGCCGGCGTCCGCCGCGGTGGAAGGCACCCGGGAGGTCGGTCCGGCCATCATCGCCAGCACCCTCACCACGCTGGTGATCTTCCTTCCGGTCATTTTCGTGCGCGGCGTCTCGGGGATCCTTTTCAAGGAGATGGCGTACGTGATCATCTTCTCCCTGTCCTGTTCCCTGCTGGTGTCCTTGAGCCTCGTACCGATGCTCTCCGCCGGCCCCCTGGCAATACGGGAAGAGCGAACCCGGAAACGGGCGGCGTGGATCGAGCGTTTGGATACGAAAGCGGACGAATTCTTCCGGAACCTCGAAAACGGCTACCGCGATCTGCTCGGGTGGGTGCTTTCCCACCGGCTTCAGACCGTTCTTCTCGCCGCGGCGATTCTTGGCGCAAGCCTGCTCCTTCTCCCCTTCATCGGAACCGAGTTCCTTCCCCCCAGCGACGAGGGAGAAGTGCGTGTCACCGGGGAGATGGAGGTCGGAACCCGGCTGGAGCTGGTCGATGAGCAGACGCAGCGCATGGAGCGGATCGTCTATGCCGCGGTGCCGGAGGCGGTCTCGTCGATCGTCAGCGTCGGCGCGACGGGATGGAACCCGGCAGCGGCCTCGCAGGGGGGAATCTCCCTGGCGCTGTCGCCGGCGAAAAAACGGAGCCGGTCGAACGTGGAGATCGCCGATGACCTGCGGCGCCGGTTGACCGGAAACATCCCCGGCATGGACATTCGGACCCGCGCCCCGCAGGGCCAGTTCCTTCTGGACCGGCTGCTGGGCGCCGACGAAGGGCTGACGATCGAGATTCGCGGGTTCGATCTTTTTGCGCTCGACACCCTGGCCAACCGGGCCGCGGCGGCGATCCGGGACGTCAAGGGGATCACGGACATCGACACCAGCCGCGAAACGGGCGTTCCCCAGCAGGAGATCCGCGTGGACCGCGACAAGGTCGCCGACCTGGGCCTAAGCGTTCGCGACGTCACCAAGATCCTGGAAACCGCAATGGCCGGCTCCAAGGTCGGAGAGTTCCGGGCCCAGGGCAACTCCTACCGCATTCTCGTGAAGCTGAAAGACGCCGAGAAACGGTCGCTGGACGAGATCCTCAACCTGACCCTC
>DATHRT010000012.1:0-13519 GCA_035464915.1 Candidatus Limnocylindria bacterium | reverse complement strand
CGCTTTTGTTTGTGGCGGGGGTGATGAATCTGCTCTGGGTGGCGGCCATCGCCGCGTACGTTCTGGTCGAGAAGATCGTTCCTGCAGGCCACTGGGTGAGCCTGGCACTCGGGTGGTGCATTATCGGCGGAGGCGTTTGGATGGTTACGGGGACACTGTCGTAACGATCTCTACCGGACCGCGGGCAGCCCCTCCTCGACCCACCGTTTGATCCCTCCCTCCAGGTTGTAGATGCTGCGAAACCCGAGCTCCCCCATGATTCCCATGGCACGGGCGCTTCGGTTCCCCGTCCGGCAGTATACGAGGTAGGTCTTCGTCTTTTCGAGGCCCGCCATCTCCTCCCGGAACCCGGGGGAACGGTAATCGACCTGCACGGCGCCTTCGAGGTGCCCCTGGGCGAACTCGCCCGGTGTGCGGACATCCAGGACCACGAAATCCCTGTTCCCGGCGTTCTCCCGGATAAGCGCCTGTGCCTCCCCCGGCCCCATGTTACGGCCTGCGTCGCCCCCGGCCTTGCCGGCGCCGATCATAACCACGAAAAACACCAAAGCGATCAGGGCCAGATGCAAAGTGGATTTCAGAGTAACCCCTGTCCAAACCATAATCGCCACTCCTTCCAAATCGGTTTTCCTTTCGCGATAAGATTCCGGAGATCCCGTTGCGGATTCTCTCACCGCATAACGCCGCGAAGCTAGACCCTCGGGGCAAACCGTTGCTCCAAAGAAAAAGACCCAGGCGGGGTTTCCCGCCGGGGTCTTTCCTCGTTCGGGGTTCTCACCCCGAAATCGTTCTGGGGATTAGCTGGCCTTGACCACGTTTGTCGCCTGGGGTCCCTTGGGACCCTGCGTGATCTCGAACTCGACCCGGTCCCCTTCCTGGAGAGATTTGAAGCCCTCCGCCTGGATGGCGCTGAAGTGGACGAATACATCCGGCCCTTCCTCCTGGCTGATGAATCCGAACCCCTTCGCGTCGTTGAACCACTTCACACTTCCTGTAGCCACATCTACCTCCAAAAAAATGAATTATTGCTCAATCCGGGCGGTAGAGCCCAAACAGCGCAATTACGGGGTGTAACCTAAACCCCTGCATTACTATGCTCCCATTAGGTGCACTCCTCAAGGGATAGTTTCGTGCCTGCCCCCTCCTTGTCTTCTCCCCCTCGCCCTTCGATAATGTCCGTATCCGGCGCTATATGATGGAAATCGGCGACAGGCCTCATCTTGTCCGCGCGGCCTGGGATGTCTGGCAGGCATCCCGCGGTGATCCCCTGTCCCTTGCGCGGCGGAAACGGGCGCGCGTAGCCTCCCTGATCGCATTCGCGAAGGCCCGGTCCCCTTTCTACCGGAAACGGTACGGACATGTATCAAGCCACGTCCTGGACCTTCCGTCCCTCCCGCCGGTGACGAAGCAGCACCTCATGGAGAACTACGACGAATGGGTGACGGATCCGGCGGTGACGCGGGACGGGGTCGAAAGATTCGTCTCCGACCGGAACCTCATCGGGACCTGGTACCTGGGGCGTTACATCGTATTCGCAACGTCGGGGACCACCGGCCGACCGGCCGTTTTCGTCCACGACCGGGGCGCCGCGTCAGTCTACCTGGCCTTAGGGCTAGTGCGCCGGTTTCTTCCGCTTATGTCCCCCGGCACCCTGTGGGCTTTCCTTCGGGGGGGGCTCCGGACGGCGGCGATCGTCGCCACGGGAGGGCATTTCACGAGCAGCGTGATAGAGGGCTTGGCCCGCCGGCGATACCCTCGCCTGTCGGGGGGCAGCCGGACCCTCTCCCTGCTCGCTCCCCTTCCCGACCTGGTGCGGGAATTGAACGGATTCCGGCCGGCTATCCTGGGAAGCTACCCTACGGCGATGGCGGTCCTTGCGGGTGAGCAGGAGGCAGGACGCTTACGGATCGCTCCGGCGCTCGCCCTGACGGGCGCGGAGTGGCTCTCCGCGGCAAGCCGCGAAAGGATCTCCTCCGCGTTTCGGTGTCCCGTGCGGGACACCTACGCAGCGTCGGAGTTCATGGGGATTGCATTCGACTGCGACCGGGGACGCCTTCACCTGAACGCCGACTGGCTGGTCCTGGAGCCGGTGGACGAGGTGTATCGCCCGGTTCCGCCCGGTCGGGCGTCCTACACCACCCTGCTCACCAACCTGGCCAACCGGGTACAGCCCATCCTGCGGTACGATCTGGGCGACAGCGTCACGGAAATCCCCGGACGGTGTCCTTGCGGCAACCCGCTTCCGACCATCCAGGTGGAGGGGCGACGGGACGAGATCCTCGTTTTCCCGTCTTCCCTGGGGGAAACGATCCCCCTGCTGCCGATGGCCCTGGCCACCGTGGTTGAGGAGACTCCCGGAATAGGCAGCTACCAGCTCGTCCAGGCCGGTCCGGCGCATCTGCGCATACGGCTCGACGAGGCCCCCGGTCATGACCGGGCACAGGTAGGCAACGCCGTTGCGGACCGCCTGCAGAAGTTCCTGTCCGCGCAAGGCCTGAAAGCAGTCGTCGTCGAAATGACGGAAGAGCGGCCCAGCCGGGATCCGGCCGGAGGAAAACTCCGTCAGATTTTCTCGGCGCTTCCTTCCGGTGGTTCCGATCCTGCCGATCCCTGACATGAGGTGCGAGCGGCGCACGTCCGGGCCATTGGATTGATTATTTAAATCTCCAACCATACCAAAGAGATCATAGTAATATAGAGAACACTGTTTTTATTTCGCTCTCCCCTGGTGGTTTGATGAAAGTACTGCTTCTCTATCCGGAATTTCCCGATACATTTTGGAGCTTCCGTCACGCTCTGCCGTTCCTGGGAAAGCGTTCCGCCTACCCTCCTCTTGGGCTTCTCACGGTTTCCGCACTGCTGCCGCCGCACTGGGAACGAAAACTGGTCGACCTGAACATTGAAAAACTACGCGACAAGGATCTGGCCTGGGCCGACGTGGCATTGGTAAGCGCCATGCTGGTCCAGGCTCCCTTCCTTTCTGATCTGATCACCCGTTGCCGATCGGTGGGTTTACGAACGGTTGTGGGGGGACCGATCACGAGTGGAGAGCATTCCGCCTACCGGGATGCGGACCACATCGTCCAGGGCGAAGCCATGGGGGTGATCGAAGAACTGGTCCGCGACCTGGAGAGGGGCCAAGGGAAGCGTTGGTACAAAGCACCCCACTGGACGGACATGACCCGGCTCCCTCCTCCCGAGTTTGCCCTCGTGAAGATGCGGCGGTACAGCGCCATGCCCGTCCAATATTCCCGCGGCTGTCCCTTTTCCTGCGAGTTCTGCGACATCATCGAACTGTTCGGGCGGACACAACGAACCAAGACGCCGGAGCAGATCCTCGCGGAATTCGACCAGCTGTACTCTTCCGGCTGGCGGGGCTCCGTGTTCATCGTCGACGACAACTTCACGGGGAACAAGAAGGCCATCAAGACGCTGCTTCCCCGGCTGACCGACTGGATGGTCCGCCGTCGAAACCCCTTTTCCCTGTTCACGCAGGCCTCGATCAACATGGCAGACGACGAGGAACTCCTCTCCCTGATGCGGGCGGCCCGCTTCGTCAAGGTATTCGTAGGCATCGAAACCCCGGTCAAGGAGTGCCACCTTGCGGCGGGCAAGCACCAGAATGCCAATTCCGACCTGCTCGCAAGCGTGCACCGCATCCAGGAGCACGGCATGGAAGTCATGGGTGGCTTCATCCTGGGATTCGATCAGGACCCCCCGGAAATCTTCGAGACGATGATCGCCTTCATCCAGGAGGCGGCCATCCCCGTTTCCATGGTGGGCCTTCTGACGGCCTTGCCCAACACGCGGCTTTGGCGCCGCCTGTCCGAAGAGGGCCGGATCCTGCGGCAGAGCATCGGCGACAACACGGCGGCCCTGCTGAACTTCGTCCCGCGGATGGACCCCGAAACTCTCCTCACGGGATATCGGGATGTAATGGCATCCCTCTATAGCCCGAAAGAGTACTTCGAGCGCGCCCGGGCATTGCTCTCCCGGCTTGGACCCTCGCCGAAAATTCGCTTTGTATCATCGGACTACTTCGCCCTGTTCCGCTCGTTTATCCGGCAAGGCATCTTCGCGCGATACCGGAAAACCTATTGGAAGTTCCTCGGAAGCACGTTATTCCGCACCCGGAAGCATATGGGGTTGGCGATCACATTGGCCATCATGGGGCATCACTTCTTCACGTTGACCAAACGCCTGGAATCGGATCTTCCGGATTGAGGTTTCCCCTTCCTGGACGACGAGGGATTGATCCGCAAAGGGTGGAATTTGACCTTCCGGTGAGGCAGTAAAGGGACGGAGCCTTCCGGCTCCGTCCCCGTTTCGCGCTGATATTTACCTTTTTCATTTCCTTCCTAAGGAAGCCCCTTAAGAATCTTGTCCATCTCCTGAGCGGAGAAGGCCCTGAGGGTCTCACTCTTGACATTTCCCAACATCCCCAGCCCCAGCGTCAGGCGGGTGATGGATTCATCGTCAGGTGCCTCCCCTACCACCACGACGTCATAGCGCCCCAAGGTCCAATACATCTCCTTGACCTTGACATTCATCTTCGCTGCAAACTCCTGGAAATCTTTCGCTCGTTTAGTCGTCTGCTTCACGTTTCGGATCCCCTGGTCCGTGAATCGCAACAGGCCGAGATAGGTAGCCATCCCCCTCCTCCTTTCGGCGCTTCTCATGCGCCATCGAGTCGAGATAAATGACGTTTTACGACCGGAGGGTCTCAGTATCCTCCGACAGGGGAAGGGGTGTCAAACCTCCTTCCCCGGCCCTTGGATCGGCCGTCTCCAAAGGCGAAGAGGATATGCTAAGGCTTTAGTGGCTGGTTGCAACGAGAAACAGGGCACCCGTGATCCAACCGCCGATTTGGGCTGCTTATTTACGAAATGAGAGACTAGATTAGAATAGAAATGGCCGCCGCCGAGGCGGCAGGTTAATAGGCGGGAAGGGAGGAAGGCAGGCCATGGCTCATCAGGCACGACGACTCCTGGACGAGGCGCGCAAGGCCATCGCATCCACCGAAGAGCGGATTCGCCGCCACCCCTACCTGGAGGCCCTGGAGGCGCGGGGGGTGGAGAAGAAAACGCTGGCGCTGTTCGCGGGCCAGCAGTGTCACATCATCGAGAGCGACCTCCGCAGCGTGGCGCTGATCCTGTCCCGGGCAGAGTCTCAGGGCGCGCGGGACTTTCTCACCGGAATGCTGCAAGGGGAGCGCGCGGCGTTTACAGCCTTGGGGGCCTTCGGGAAGGCGTTGGGCCTTTCGCCGGAAAAGCTGCACGCGGCAGAGCCGCTCCCCGGCGCGTTCGCCTACAGCGCGTACGTGAACTGGCTCGCCACTTACGGGACGACCGCGGAATTCGTGGGGGCTTTCCTGGTAAACCTTGCGGCCTGGGGCGAGAACTGCGGACGGATCAGCCGGGCGCTCCAGGCGAGCTACGGTCTCTCCGGGCAGGACGTCGCCTTCTTCGATCTGTTTGCCAGCGCACCGCCCGGATTCGAGGAACAGGGCCTGGCAGTGGTGGAGGAAGGGCTGGCGCAAGGAGCAGATCCTGTGCGCATCCGGCGTGCGGCCCGCCTGCTGCAAGGGTTCGAGTTGCTGTACTGGGACACGATGTGGGAAACCGCCAAACGCTAACCCCTCGGCCGGGACCGCCAGACGAACCGAGATGCGTGACGGTTACAGGTCTCTATAATTCATTTCCCGTGTTTTTCTGGATTGGCGGCAAATGAGGTTCCCCGGGACGCCAGCCTGCGGGGCACAGCTTCCCGGTCGCTAGCGCGGAAACGAGCCGCAGGATCTCGTCGACGCTTCTTCCCACGGTCAAGTCCTGCACCATGTACGCCCGGACGAGCCCGTCCGGGCCGATGAGGAATGTCCCCCGCAGCGCGGCCCCGAGCCTCTCCAGCAGGACCCCGTATTCCTTCGAAACCTGCTTCGTGAAATCGGCGAGGAGGGGGTATGTCAACTCCCTCAGTTCCTGGTTGACCCACGCCATGTGGGAAAACTTGGTGTCCGTGCTGACCCCGAGGATCTGCGCGCCTACCGCCGCGAATTCGCTCTCCCGCCGGGAGAACTCGAGGATCTCCGATTGTCATATGGGGGTGAAGTCCAGTGGGTAGAAAAAGAGGACGACCCACTTCCCCTTGTAGTCGGACAGCTTGACCTTCTGGAACTTCTTCCCCACGACCCCTGACAACTCGAACGCCGGCGCCGGGCTATTCACCTGGACGGTCATGTGCGCTCCTCCTTTCCTCCTCCCGGCATAATATCGCAGGGAACCCGCAGGGAATCGGCAATTGCCAGGTAGTAAAGTCGTCGCCCTGACGCGCCGATAAGAATATATATGCCGACCCATCTGCAATGGTTGATGGTTACGTGCGGAATAAGAGTAGCACGGAGGTGCGTATGACAAGGCGTTTCCCATCGGCGATTGTTTTCGCAGTGCTCGCAGTTCTCATCCTTTCCGGCCTGCCGGATTCCGCCTCTGCGGAATTCAACGTCAACGTCAACATCGGCACACCGCCGGTGGTCGTGGCGGAGCCCGCCGCGGTTGTCCTGATCCCCAGTATCGGAGTCTATTTCGTCCCCGATGGGGATGTGGATCTCTTTTTCTACGCGGGGTTCTGGTGGTCGCCGCGGGGCGACCGGTGGTACCGCTCCCGGGTCTACAAC
Source organism: Candidatus Limnocylindria bacterium (assembly GCA_035464915.1). Taxonomy (GTDB): domain Bacteria; phylum Desulfobacterota; class Deferrimicrobia; order Deferrimicrobiales; family Deferrimicrobiaceae; genus CSP1-8. The sequence continues at coordinate 6,846 of DATHRT010000012.1, read as the reverse complement.
GGCCCGTGGGTTGTGGTGGAGCGCCGCATCGTCCCGGCGAAGGTGGTCCGGGTCCCGCGTGATTACCGGGTCCGGTACGTAAAGGCAAAACATGTCCCGTACGGACAGTGGAAAAAGACCCATCATCGGAAGGCAGACGATAATGGCCGGGGCGGTGATCACCACAAGCGCAAGGCACACAAAAATATGGGCAGATGAGGGCATCGCCATGCCAGGCACCAGACTCCCGGACTGAGGCGACAACTATCGATTATTCCCCCCGCTCATCTCATCCAATATCAATTTTTCCTGCTCGTTCGTTAACCAACCCTTCTCCCGGAAGATCGTCCCGAGGAGGCGGTGCGGTCTTCCTGATACGTTGTCGTCTACCTGCTCTGCGAGGGCTTGTTGGATTTGTTCTCTTGTCACATACTTTCGATGGTAAGCGATGCTCCCAAAACGAACATATTCAAAAACCGGGTTTATCTTTTGATCGTCTTTACCCATGCGCCCTCCTTGTTTTCCTAAATTGACCTGCCCCACCTGAATGGCCTACCCATATCTTAGTGTAAAAGCCCTCCCGGAGTCTGCATCGAAAGATCATGATTCGCCGACCAAGGGAAAAAGGATAACCAATGCCGGGAGTGCGCAACGCGGTCCGTTTGACAGAAACTTCCCCTTTTTTTATAATGAATTTGTAACAAGACCCGTTAACCAACCGACGGTTTCCCAAGACAAGGAGAGAAGGCGATGGAACAGAAGATCCTCGTTCCACTTGACGGGTCTGCGCTGTCGGAGCGGGCGATCGAACCGGCGGAAAAGATCGCGAAGGCGATCGGCTATGAGATGGTCCTTTTTCGCGTTGTCGATACCCCGTTGGAGAGAACCCCGGAAGCCGAGCCGGAGCAAGAGAGACGGGCAGCCTCTGCCAGCATCGAAAAAGCGACCACCTACCTGAAAGGGATTGCTTCGCGCATCGAGGAGAAAGGGATCAAGGCCAGGATCGAGGTCGACGTAGGGAATGCGCACTCCGCGATCCTTGCAATGGCCGACCAAGAGGACGTGGAATTCATTATCATGAGCACGCACGGCCGCACGGGGCTTTCCCGGGTCCTGATGGGAAGCGTCGCGGAGAAAGTCGTGTACACGACGGAGCGCCCTGTCATGCTCGTGAAGCCGGAGAAGATTCTCAAGACCCGGACCAATGGAGAGAAAGCGATTCTGAGCGTACGCTCCTGATGCCGTTTCCGTCTGCCCGGCCCTTCCATGGGGCCGGGTAATGACCTCCGGGCGGGATGTTGGTAGGTCAGCGACCGTCGGGCTGGGACGTAACGCTTCCGATTCAGGGGGTTGGGAAGCGGTTCCTCTGTTTCAGGGCGTCGATCGTTATTTACTTATACCCCAAGCGAGGCGCCGGCACGCTTAGCGGCGGTCCTTCGCACCCTCCCGCGTCGCCCCGCCGCGGAGGTTTTCGCGCAGGACGTTATCGGCCGGGACCTTCTGCGGCCTTCCCCTCTCGGCAGGCACTACCCGTGGTCTGGCCTTTTCAGGCGGTGCCGTCTGCTGCGACCTTCCCCTCTCGACAGGCACCATCTGCGGTCTGGCCTTTTCAGGTGGTGCCGTCTGCTGCGGCCTGCCCCTCTCGACAGGCACTACCTGCGGTCTGCTTCTCTCCACAGGGACCTCCCGTGTCCTGCCTCTCTCGGCCGGCATCGCCTCCTGCTGCGTGCCCCTCTCCGCCGGCGGCTCTTGCGTCCTGCCCCTCTGGGGCGGCGCCGCCTGCTGGCGTTCCCTTGTCCTCTCGATCAAGGATCTCGGTTTCTCGACTTTTCTTACCTCCAATGTGCGCGGCCTCGCTTGCGGCCGTATGGCGGAACGGTCGGGTTCCTTGACCAGCGGACGGGATTGCCTCTGTTTCTTCACGTCGATCTTCCGGACCGCCGTCGGCGGACGCTTCGCCTCGGGGATCTGCCGTATCACCGGAACGTAGCTTGTCTCGACGGGCTTGATCGAAGGGCTTCCCACCACGATGTTCCGCCGCTTGGCGAAATCCTTCCTCACATTCACCACCACGTTCCGGTCGACGGGGGACGGCCGGCCCGTGACGAACGTCGTCTGGTTGACCACGGTGATGCTGTTGGAGACGTTGATGTTCCGGTACACGTTGGTCACCCGGAACCGGTTGATGTTCACCTTCGTGATATTCCTGCTGTACCGGCCGTAGTTGCCTCGCCCGTAGTAGACTTCCCTCGGAGCAAGGGGCACCCAGGCCACGTGGTTTCCCGTCCGGACCCAGCCCACGTATCCCGGGGCCCAGTAAATATCTCCCCGGGAGGGAGGTACCCAGCACCAGCCGATTCGGGCGACAAAGGACCAGCGCCCGTAATGGTAGGGGGCCCATCCCCAGGGCTCGTATCCGATCCACACGTAGTCTCCGCCCCTCCACACCCACCTTCCGTGCCGGTACGGAGCCCAGTCGCCGGTCACGACAACCGTGGGAGTCCAGACGTACCCGTATTCCGGCACGTTTACCCAACGGCCGTTTTCATCGAAGTCGCTGGAGTATACCCGGAGTTCCTCCGGCAGGTGCCGATAGCCTTCCCCGCGTAAAAGAGCGACCCGGTCCTGCCTCTCGTTCCACTCCTGCCAGCGGTCGGGAGGGGGAAGCGGGGAAAGTTCCGCGTAGCCGTCCCACCCCAGGATCAGCATGCTGCGCGCGCGGACCCTCGTCGTCCCGCCCGCGTTCTCTGCCGTGACCGTTCCCCGGAACACCAGGACGTCCGTCTCCCCGTCGGGGATGTCGATGCGGAAAATCGATGTCCCGAACGCGCGGATGGAGGCATCGGGGGTGTCGAACTGGAGGACGCTGCGCGTCGGGTCATTGTTCAGCACATACGCGCGCCCCTGGGGAAGGGAGAACTGGAAGGAATTGCGACTCACCCGCAGGACCTGGAGTGCCGTGTTCCCGTCGAGCCGGACGTAGGCCCCGTTGGTCGTCTGGATCGCGGAGAGGCTCCCTTCGGGGACCCACAGTTCATCCCCCACGACAAGGGGCATGTTGACCGAGACAGGCGCCCACTCTCCCGTTTCGGCGATCTTCACCTGCACGTCGCCTACGACGAGTCGCACTCGCATCTTTCCGAGAAGCTGCGCGCCGGAAAGCCCCGGGAACAGCAGTAACGCTCCCACGATCGATGCCAAGCCGAAAACCTTAGCGAATGCTCTCATCCGATCCTCCGATCTCCGGTACGGTCCGGCGATCCCATGCGATTTTCCCCCAGTTAATACCGTCTTGCCCGGTTCCTTGAAATACCCATCCTTACTTACGGATAAGAACCCCGATTTGTTCGAATGGTTTCCGGGACCGGAGATTAAGATATTACGGGGAGCAGGTCATACCCAAGCAGCAACCCCTCTTCACTCGCGACAAAATTTTCTTATCTTTGACGCCAGTTTTTCCTCAAGATCATGCTTCCATGTATTGGGCAAGTCCACCAGGATGGGAAAAGGAGAACTGGGTCGTCTTATTCTCATCTCACCCTCTTTCTCTCTGGGGTACACGTAGATGTTGATGCGGGTGTCGGGGCGTGGATCCGCATACAGATGGTAGCCACCCATTCCCCTCCGATACGATACCCGATTCCCTTCCTCACGCTTTGTGAAACCAACTCCTTTGAGGCGCTCCTCCGCCCATTCCAGGCCTTCCTGTGAGCGGCAGATCCCCGCGAATCCCTCCAACATGCCCCCCTCTACCCCGGGGCCTATAACGAAAACGGGCTTCGTCTTGTGACGGTCGGGTTCCATCGTAATCACGGGTCAAGCCCATCCGAATACGCAGATAACACGATCACCTCTCACGCTACAATCTTTACGCAGTTCTCGCCTCCGGGGCAGATAATTTGAATTTAATTCTTCTTTTGATTTGACTTTGCACTCATCTCATTACTTTCTGTGTTTTTCCTTTTTAACATGCCAAAAGACTCCTCATTTATTAAAACTGGTTGGCCTATATTACTCGTTTACAACAATTTCCTCAATTACTTCTAGTCAACTTCCAATATAATTGATATCTCCTGTAAGTTAATTATTTAATATTATTATTACGATATTCCAGGAACGCACAAAAGTCAAATATCCATTATGTCTTTATGGCATTCGATGGGCACATGTAAGTATCGGGGGGGAGGACGATGTCCTTTTTCCTTATTCATTCTGAACGGGTTGTACGGTAGAATGCTGGCCAGTTTCTGATGACGGTGGTTATCGGGACAACGTTGGGCATGATGATCGCGAACGTCCCGGCCGTCTGGTTGGGTGATCTGCTGGTTCAGAAAGTCAACATGAAGGTCATGCGCCGGATATCAGCGGGCCTTTTTCTCCTTCTCGGCATCCTGGCGTTATTCGCATAGGGTGGTCCCGTTTCCCGTCCTTTGCGATGTGGCCGTGCGCAGTGGAACCGACCTTCGGGGTGCGCAATCCTCCTGATAAGCGCATAATTTGAGGTGATGGATCGCGGCACTGCACAGGTCATTCCTTCCGAAAGAGCACGGCAATTTCGGTGGGGAGTTCGGTGACCCTGAGACGCACGGCGCTCTGGTGCGGCGCGGGGTTGGCGGCCCTTCTGGTGGTCGCCGCACTGACCGTGGCATTGGCCGTCTACCGGCCCCAACTGATCCGCCCATGGGTGGAGCGGGCGCTGACTCCGCGGGGCGGAACGGCTTCCCTGGCAGCCTTGAGACTTTCGCTTTCCCCACCGGCCCTGGAACTTTCGGGCCTTGCGATCGCGGGTCCTCCGCACGAGGGCGACTTCTTCCGCCTGGACCACCTGCAATGCGAACTGATCCCTCGCCGCCTCTTCCGTGGGGGTCCGTGGCTGCGGCACGTGGAAGTAAGCGGACTTGTTTTCGAGCGCCCGCGGCCCCGGGAGACAACGGAGCCGCCCGACCTGACGCCGCTCACCCGGCTGTTCGACATCGAGGACTTGTCGCTTTCGGATGCCCGGCTGCGCGTCGCCCTGCCCCAGGGCGAACTTACGGCCGCCAAAGTCAGTTTGAGCCTGGTCCCCGGGGAAGGAGGAATTCGCGCTTTCAACGGAGATGGGGAGGTGACCATCCGCCGGAAGGAAAGCACCATCGCCGAAGGGACACTTTCCGCCCGGGGAAATGTCACGCCCGGCCCCGCGATCGAGGTCGACCTTACGCTTACGTCGGCCCGCCTGATGCTGCCGGAGCTCGCCGGCGACGTATTGGGCCAAACCAGTGTAAAGATGACCCCGAAACGTTTCCAGGCCGAGGAGCTTTCCCTGACCCTGACGCAGGGGCGCGTGAACCTGGGGCCGCAAGCGACGAAGGACCTGGGGCCGATCCGCCTGAACGCAACGGCAAGTTCGACGCTTGCGGGAAGGGAACCTCGCCTGGAGGTGCGCGAACTCGATATCGGGGGCCTGCTCCTGGCGCGGGGGCAGCTTGGCGGCTCCACCCTGGAAACGATGTCCGGGAACCTGACCGGGGAGATCCCCCAGGTCGAACGGGTGAAAACCGTTCTGGCACACCTGTTGCCCGCCAAACTGGCGGGCATGGATCTTACGGGCAGTCTCCCCTACGCCTTACGCCTCTCATCCAAAGGGACGGCACGCGTGCTGTTCCTGGAACTCCTCCCCCAGGATTTGCGGTTTTCCTGGCCAAGCGAAGGGTTTGGTTGCCGCCTCAAAGGATCCTTGCTGGCGGAGGGCCCGTTCCCGGGTTGGCTTGACGGCCATGCCAGCCTGTCCGGGCGGATCCAGGGAACGGGGCATCTCAAACGGCCGCCTTTTTCGGTACGCCAGTTTCGCTTCGACACGCCTCTGGCCGGGGAAATCGACGCTCCCACATCGCCAGGCTGGAAGCTTTCGGTCGGAGCGGGCGAGGCGGTCTTTGAGGGCCGGCCCCTGCCCTTAGGCGTGGTGACACTCGGGGGCTCGCTAAGGTCAGTCGATACTTCCTATCGCGTGGAAGGCGTGGACATACAATCCGAGTCCCTGGGCCGCTTGACGGGTGAGCTAAGCCTTGGCGGGGAGAGAGTAAGCGGCCGCCTGGACGGGGCGGGTCTGCCCGTGGACAACCTGGCAACTCTTGCGCGGGCGCTGAGCGGACGGGAATGGGACAGCTGGTCGCCCAGTGGCGCAATCGACATCGCCGCCCGGCTCGAACCAGCTGCGGGCGGACCCCGGGTAGCGGCTACGGCCACGCTCGGACAGATCGGCTTTAGCTCCCCCGCCGGCGATGTGCTAAGTCAGAACCTGGCAGGCAAAGTCGTTCTCGAGGCGCTGCTTACCCGGCAGCCCCGGATGAAAGCCGACGTGATCCTTAGCGGGGGCGAGGCCCTCTGGGGCACGGTGTACGTCAACCTCACCAAGGTTCCTCTCGACCTCCACGCGGGGGGAACGCGAGCGGGCCCCGAAGAGTATCAGGACCTTACGCTCGAAGGAGGTTCGGCGGGGTTCGGCCGCCTGCGCGTCGAAGGAAAGGCGCGCCAGCAAAAAGGAACGTGGCGCCACCAGGGGCACCTCAAGGTAAGCGATGCGCGGCTTGGGCCCATCTTCCGGACGTTTTTGAGGGATCCGCTGGCGGCAAAGCTGCGCGAACTGGCGGGGCTTACGATGGAGGGAACCGCCGAGGTCGACCTTTCCTTTACCGGCGCCGGGCAGGCGGCGGACCGGGCCGGGACATTGAATGTGCGCTCGGGCCATGTCCGCCGGGGTACGGAGCCGCCGCTCCTTACCGGGCTTGCCATCGACCTTCCGATCGCCTACTCCCTGGGAGCGAATAATCCCGGCCTTCCCAAACCGTCCGATGCGAACAAGTGGGGGCGGTTGAGCCTGAAAGAACT
>DATHRT010000011.1:5000-28093 GCA_035464915.1 Candidatus Limnocylindria bacterium | reverse complement strand
TGCAGCGCACGCTGTCGATCATCAAGCCCGACGGAGTAAAAAAAGGTCTCGTCGGCGAGGTGACCCGCCGGTTCGAGAAGGAGGGGATCCGGATCGTCGCGATGCGGATGCTCCGGCTCACACGGGGGGAGGCGGAGGGGTTTTACGCCGTGCACCGCGAACGGCCGTTTTTCGCTTCCCTTACGGAATTCATGTCCTCGGGTCCCGTCATCGTCCTGGTGCTGGAGGGGGAGGACGTGATTTCGCGCAACCGGATGCTGATGGGCGCCACGGATCCGAAGAAGGCGGACAAGGGAACGATCCGGGCCGACTTCGCCCACAACGTGGAACAGAACATCGTCCACGGATCCGATGCCCCGGAGACGGCGGAAACCGAGATACGGTATTTTTTCAGCGACCTGGAACTGATGCGATAAGACGCATTCCCGGACGATACGAACAGGCCCCGGTCCGCAGGAGACAAAACGGTCGGGCCGGGGTCGTGCGCTCCCCCCTTCCGCATCGCGACTGCCTCCTCCACCCCGTTGTATGATGAATGCCATGAGTGATGCGCGCACGGATATCAAGGGAATGCCCCTGAAGGAGATGGAACGCTTCTTCCAATCCCGGGGGGAGGAACGTTACCGGGCCAACCAGGTGTCCCGCTGGATCTACCGTCGTCACGCGGAGGAGTTTTCCGTGATGACCGACCTTTCCCGTGACTTCCGGGAAGAGATCGGCAGGTCGTGCCGGATCTCTTCTCCCCCCGCGGAAAAGGAGGAGCGATCGCATGACGGGACCGAAAAGTTCCTGTTCCGGCTGGAGGACGGGGAAGCGGTCGAGAGCGTGCTGATCCCCGAGGAAGCCCGCAGGACCCTCTGCGCCTCCACGCAGGTTGGATGTGCCCTGTCCTGCGCGTTCTGCGCGACGGGGACGTCGGGGTTCCGGCGGAATATGACGTCGGCCGAAATCATCCACCAGGCGTGTTTTGCCGCCCGTCGGCTGGCAACGAGGGGAGAGCGGCTGACGAACGTCGTTTTCATGGGAATGGGTGAGCCGCTCGAAAATGTCCCGGAGGTGTCCCGCGCGATCGAGATTCTGCTCTCCCCGTTCGGGTTCGGAATGGCAGGGAGACGGGTGACCGTCTCGACGGCGGGAATACTCCCCGCGATGCGGGACCTTGCCGACCGGTATCCGGTGAGCTTCGCCGTGTCGCTCAACGCGGCCAGCGAGGAGGTCCGTTCCCGGCTCATGCCCGTCAACCGGAGGCATCCGTTGCGGGATCTGATCGCAGCGATGCGAGGCATCCCTCTGCGGAGCGGACGCAAGGTAACCGCGGAATACGTCCTCCTTTCGGAGGTAAACGATTCCCCCGCCGAAGCCGAAGCGCTTGCGCGCCTGCTGTCGGGTGCCCGCATCAAGGTCAATCTGATTCCCGTAAATCCCCACGAACAAGGGGATTTCCGGCCGCCTTCCCCTGCGTCCGTCGACTGTTTCCGCAACATCCTGATGGCCGCGGGGGTCCAGACGATCACCCGGGAACGGAGGGGAGCGGATATCCGTGCCGCCTGCGGACAGTTACGGGGCGCGCCCGCGGACCGGAAGGTCCGCGGAAGATCACGTTCCGGGCGAGCGGAGATGTCGAAAAACCCTTGAGCCCCGGAAATGTTCTCCCTATATTGGGAAAGAGAATGTCTCCCGAAGGGAGCCGAAAAGGATAATGTCGGATATTCTTGGTGTTATCGGCGGTTCCGGGTTGTACGAGATGGAGGGGATGAAGAACGTCCGGACCGTAAGGGTCCGCACTCCTTTCGGCGACCCTTCCGATGCCCTGGTGATCGGGGACATCGGAAAACGGACGGTCGCTTTCCTACCCCGCCACGGCAGGGGGCACCGGATCCCGCCGTTCCAGATCAATTTCCGGGCCAACATCTACGCCATGAAAAAGATCGGCGCAAGGTGGCTGCTTTCCCTCTCCGCCGTGGGAAGCATGAAGGAGAAGATCCGTCCGGGGGACATCGTGGTGGTAGACCAGTTCTTCGATCACACCCGGTTCCGGCCCAATACGTTTTTCTCGGACGGTGTCGTGGGGCACATCCCCTTCGCCGATCCCGTTTGCCCGTCTCTCGCGGGAATCGCTTACGTTTCCGCAAGGAAGGTCGTAAGACGTACCCATCGGGGGGGAACGTATCTCTGCATGGAAGGTCCGGCGTTTTCCACTCGTGCGGAATCCCGGATCTACCGGAATTGGGGTGTTGACGTGATCGGCATGACGAACATGCCCGAGGCGAAGCTCGCCCGGGAGGCGGAGATCTGCTACGCCACCCTGGCCCTGGCCACCGACTACGATTGCTGGCACGGGAGCGAGGAGGACGTATCCATCGAGGCGATCCTGGCGATCATCCGGCAGAACGTGGAACACTCGAAACAGATTGTCCGCGAGGTGGCGAGACGCCTCCCCGGGGAGGGCGATTGCGGGTGCGGAGAGACGCTCCGGTACGCCATCATCACGGACCCGAAGAAGATCCCGACGGCTGCGAAAAAACGGCTCTCTCTGCTGATCGGAAAGTACCTTTGACCCGGGGCGCGCGTTTACGGATCGTTGCGGTGGCATTCGCGGTGGCGGGCGGGATGCTCCTCTCCTGTTCGGCACCGACGGCGGACATGAAGAGAGAGGCGTCCGCCCGGATGCAGATGGGGGTCACCTACCTGGAACAGCGCAACCTGCCTGCTGCGATGCGCGAGCTTACGAAGGCCTCGGAGCTGGATCCGGAAAATCCCGAGATCGACATGACACTCGGTCTTGCCTACCAGAAACGGGGAGACCTGGAGAAGGCGGAGGAGCACCTGAGGAGCGCGGTCCGGAAGAAACCGGACTACGCGGAAGCCCACAACAACCTGGGAAACCTCCTGGGTCTCCAAGGCAAGAGCGAAGAGGCGATCCGGGAATATGAAAAAGCTGTCGCGAACGTTCTCTATCCCACGCCCGAATACGGGTATTACAACATGGGGCGGGAGTACGCCCGCCTGAAGGATCTGCCCAAGGCGGAACGGATGTACCAGCGGGCAATCGCCCTGAAACCGTCGTTTGCGGAAGCGTACCGGGGACTGGCGATGGTCCAGTCGGAAAAGGGGGAGTGGAAGGAGTCTGCACGGACCCTCGAACGGCTTGTCGATGTGGCGCCCTCTCATGCCCCGGGGTGGATGGATCTCGGCCGCCTGTACCTGCGGCTCAACCGAACCGGGGAGGCTCGTGAGGCGTTCCGGAAAGCCATGGAGAATTCAGACGACCCCGCTCTCCGGGCGGAGGCGACGAAGTACCTCAACGTTCTCGAGCAGGGAAAAAGGTAGGGCGGCGGGAATGGGAGCGGGAGCGGACTGGAGGAAGCGGCGGGAGGTGATGGGCAAGACCCTGGAAGAGGCCTCCCTCGAACTGCGCATCAGCCAGAGGTACCTGCGGGGCATGGAGGAAGAAGACTACTCCCGGTGGCCGCCCAAGGTCTTTTCCACCGGATTCATCCGCGCCTACGCGGCCTTCCTTTCGGTGGACGCCGATCCGGTGCTGTTGGAATACTTTGCTTTCCTCGAAAAGCGGTCGGTGGATGAAACGCCTTTTCACGCCAAGCCGGAGTGGCTGGAGCGCGAGCGCCGTCGGGGAAGCCGCCGCACGGCGTACGCGATCGCCACCGTTGCGGTGCTTGTGATCGGTGTGTTTCTCGCCTGGTACGCAAGGCACACGGCGCTTCGCCCCCCTTCCCCTCCCGAGGTGGCGGAGACATCCCCTCCTGTCCCCATCCCGATTCCCGCTCCGGTCGCCATCCCCCCCCCGCCATCCGACAACGTGGCGGATAGTGGCCACCCGGCGGTGGAGCCCCCCCCTGTCCCCGAGCAGAAAACGATGAACGCCGCGGGAGGAAGCGGACCGGTGTCTACTCCCTCCCATACCTTGTCGTCGCTGTTCCTGGAGGCAAGAGAAATGACGTGGATCATGTACAGTCACGACGGGTCGGATCCCGTCGATGTCATGCTGTATCCGGGGGACCGCCTAAGCATTCAAGCCCGGGAAAAAATCTACCTGAAGATCGGGAACGCAGGGGGCGTGATCGGCACATTGAACGGGAACCTGCTTCCGCCCTTCGGGGAAAAAGGACAGGTGAAGGAGATCACGCTGGGCGATTAGGGTGCCGACTAGGTAACCCGTTCCGGTAATGCGGAGTGCCGTGGGGGAGGATGCTTGAAAATCAGGGAGGACCTTTTCGCCCGGATCCGACCCCGCCCATTCCGTTCCCGCCTCCGGGTGCGGGACCGCTTTCTCAACCCACCGATCGCAGCTCCGCCGGACGGCCGGTAGAAGATGGCCGGCCGGCGTTCCTTCCGGTCCTCCCAGGCATTTCTCCTACGTTCCGTGGATATGGGGGAGGCGGACAGGCGGCTCGCTTTTTTCACCGAAACCGACGGGGCGGTGAACGTCGTCGCCAAGGCCGCCCGCCGGAGCCGGAAACGCTTCGGAGGGGCACTGCAGAAGTACTTTCTCCTCGAAGTGGCCTGGACGGAGGAGCCGCGGAGGATGCCGATCCTCACGTCGGCCTCGATCCTCGTCTCCTTCTGGGATATCGTGGCGGACTGGGACAGGGTCCGGTACGCTGACTACCTGCTGGAGCTCGTCTCGTCGCTCTTCCCGCAGTCCGGCCACAAAACGAAGGCATTCGCCTTCCTCCTGGCCGGATTCCGGTCCCTTTCCGGGGGGGAGTCCCCCGTCTCCGTCGGGAGGAAATCGGAAGCCGCCTTTCTCTCCCTGGGGGGATGGGGACCGGAGTTGTCGGGGTGCTTTCGGTGCGGCAGGGCGGAAAGCGGGTCCTTCCGGTTCGTCGTCTCCGAGGGTAGGCTCTACTGCTTCGCCTGTTCCGGGAAAGGGGGCCATCCTCTCTCCCTCGGGGCGGTCCGCACATGGCGGGCCCTCCAGGCATCGTCTCCTGCCACCGTCGGGCGAGTTCGGATTCCCGAATCTATTCTTGAAGAATTACAAATAGTTATACCAAAATACCTTGAGTGGAACCTTGGGTCCGCCTTCCGGAGCCTGGGCGTCGATTCCGCAGGCCGGAAACCGTAAAACCCTTGTTTTTATAACGATATTCCTTGACAGCCCCGCACAGGGGATGATATGTAACCGTATCACTTTTCAAACGGGAGGACGCAGTGCTTTTCCAGGACCTTGTCCTTGCCCTGCAACAGTTCTGGGCGGATAAAGGGTGTGTGGTGCACCAGCCTTACGACATCGAAGTGGGGGCCGGGACGTTCAACCCGGCGACCTTCCTTCGGGCGCTTGGCCCGGAGCCGTGGAACACAGCCTATGTCGAGCCTTCCCGCCGCCCGACCGACGGCCGATACGGGGAGAATCCGAACCGGCTTCAGCACTACTACCAGTTCCAGGTCATCATGAAGCCCTGCCCGTACGACTACGTGGAGATGTACCTGGACTCCCTCAAGGCGGTCGGCATCGACCCCCTGAAACACGACATCCGTCTCGTGGAGGACGATTGGGAGTCCCCCACCCTCGGAGCCTGGGGGCTGGGGTGGGAAGTATGGCTGGACGGGATGGAGATCACCCAGTTTACCTATTTCCAGCAATGCGGCGGGATTGATCTGAAGCCCGTGTCGGGGGAGATCACCTACGGCATCGAACGTATCGCGATGTACCTCCAGAACGTGGAGAACGTGTTCGACCTGAAGTGGGTCGGCAACGTGACGTATGGCGATGTGCACCACCGGGGGGAGGTGGAGTTCTCGAAATACAATTTCGAGTCGGCAGACATTCCGATGCTCTTTTCCCTGTTCCAGATGTACGAAAAGGAATGCCTGCGCCTGACAAAGGAAAATCTCGTTCTCCCGGCCTACGACTACTGCCTCAAGTGCTCCCACGCGTTCAACATGCTGGATGCACGCGGGGCCATATCCGTAACGGAGCGCACTTCCTACATCGGCCGGGTGCGCAACCTGGCCCGGCTATGCGCGACCGGGTATCTGAAGTCCCGCGAGGAGCAGGGGTACCCGTTGCTGAACAAGTTTTCCGATTGAGAATCCATCGATCAGGAAGAAGAGAGATATGGGACGCGACTACTTGTTGGAGATTGGGTGCGAAGAGATCCCCGCAGGATTTGTGGGCCCCGCGCTTTGGTACGGCAGCCAGCAGTTCGCCGAGGTTCTGAAAAAGGGGAGGCTCTCCTTCAGCCGGGTCGATATCTTCGGCACTCCCCGCCGGCTGACATACATCGTCCGGGATCTGGAGGACCGGCAGAAGGGGGCGGAGGAGACCGTTCTGGGTCCCCCCAAGAACGTAGCCTTCGACGCGGCCGGGAAGCCGACCAAGGCGGCGGAGGGATTTGCCAGGGGACAGGGGGTGGCCGTCTCCGACATGAAGCTGTTCCCGACGGACCGGGGAGAGTACCTCGGGTACGTGAAAGAAGAGGCGGCAGGAACCGTCGAAGACATTCTCCCCCAGCTCGTCTCGGACTGGATTCCGACGATCCCCTTCAAGAAGACGATGCGGTGGGCCGACCTGGACGTCCGGTTCGCCCGGCCCGTGCACTGGATCATCTCCCTCTTCGGCGAGAAGGTCATCCCGCTGTCGTTCGGAAACGTGACGGCGGGAGCCACGACGTACGGACACCGCTTCCTCGCGCCCGACGCGATCCCCATCGGTTCTACGGAGGAGTATGTCGACAAGCTTGCGGCAGCGAAGGTGTTCGTCGACCTCGAGGTCCGCAAGGAGAAGATCCGCGCCGGGATAAGGGACGCGGAGAAACAGATCGGGAAGAAATGGGTCGAGGACGAGCCGCTCGTGGAAACCGTCGCCAACCTGGTCGAGTACCCTGTGGTCCTGTTGGGACGGTTCGAGGAGAGATACCTGGCCCTTCCCCGCGAAATCCTTATCACCAGCATGCGCAACAACCAGAAATATTTCGTGTTCGAGGACGAGCGCGGGAATCTCTTCCCCGGTTTCGCCTTCGTCTCGAACATGATCGTCCCCGACAACCAGGTGGTGGTGGTCGGGAACGAGCGGGTCATACGCGCCCGTCTGTCGGATGCGGAGTTCTACTACCAGGACGACCTGAAGCAGTCGCTGTTCGACCGGGGGCACGCGCTCAAGAAGGTTCTGTTCCAGGCGGACCTGGGGACGTACTGGGAGAAGGTGGAGCGGATGGCCGAGATCGCGGCGTACGTCGCCTCGGCGGGCTTTCCCGAAAAGGCGGAGGAGTGCCGGCGCGCCGCGATCCTCTCGAAGGCCGACCTCACGACGGGGGTTGTCAAGGAGTTTCCCGAGCTTCAGGGTGTCATGGGGCGTGATTACGCACGCAAGACCGGGGAGAAAGAGGAAACGGCACAGGCGGTGTACGAGCATTATCTCCCCAAGGGCATGTCCGACGAACTGCCGGGAACCGATGTGGGCGCCGCCGTGGCCATCGCGGACAAGATCGACATGGTATGCGGGTGCTTCGGGGTAGGACTGATTCCCACCGGTACGGCCGACCCGTACGGCCTTCGCAGGCAAACCCTGGGGGTCCTCTCCATCCTCGAGGCGAAGGGACTTCGGATACCGCTGGAGGGGCTGGTGGACAAATCGCTCGCCACTCTCGGCGGAAAACTCAAATCGCCGGCGGGCGAGGTGAAGAGCAAAGTGATGGAATTCATCACCGGGCGGATTGTCAACCTCTGGACGTCGCGGAAAACCCCCGGGGATCTGGTGGACGCGGTCCTCTCGGCGGGGCTCACCGATGTGGTGGACATGCGCGCGAGGCTCTCCGCCCTGGTCACGTTCCGCCGGGAAGCGGCATTCGAGCCGCTGGCCGAGGTGTTCAAGAGGGCGATCAACATCACGAGGGGGTACATGGGCCCGTTCGACGTGTCGGAGACGCTCTTCGAGCATGAGGAGGAGCGCGCACTTCACAAGGCCGTCGGGGAGGTGTCGGGAAAGGTGCATGGCGCTACCCGGAGCGGGATGTACGCCGACGCGTTCCGCGAGATGGCCAGCCTCCAGCCGCTCGTGGCGGCGTTCTTCGGGAAGGTCCTCGTGATGGCAAAGGAGGAAAAGGTGAAAAACAACCGGCTGGCTCTCCTGAAAAACCTGTCCGGCCTGATCGCCTCGGTGGCGGATTTTTCCCGGGTAGCCGTCGGGCAGCAAAAATAAGGAGACCGGAGGGGGTAGCGAATGCCCACCAAGCGGGTGTTTTTCTTCGGCGGCGGAAAGGCCGAAGGACACGGCGCGATGAAGGACATCCTCGGCGGAAAAGGCGCCGGCCTCGCCGAGATGACGAAGTTGGGCGTACCCGTTCCCCCGGGATTCACCATCAGCACGGAAGTTTGCACTCTCTACTACAAGAACAAGGGGAAGATTCCTGCCGACGTGAACCGGGAGATCGCCTCGCAACTGGGGCGCCTGGAGAGGGCCGCGGGAAAGAAATTCGGGGAGCCGAAGAACCCGTTGCTGGTGTCGGTGCGCTCGGGAGCGAGGTTCTCGATGCCGGGGATGATGGACACGATCCTCAACCTCGGCCTGAACGACAGGACGGTCCAGGGCCTGGGGAAGAAAACCAAGAACGACCGGTTCGCCTACGATTGCTACCGCCGATTCCTCATGATGTTTCCCGTCGTTGTCCTCGGGGTCGACAAGGCGCATTTCGAGGACTTCTTCGATCAGAAATTGCGTGAACGGGGGGTGGCGGCCGATCTCGACCTGACCGCCGAGGACCTCAAGGAGGTCTGCGTAAAATTCAAGGCCCTCGTCAAGGCACGGACCAGGAAGGAGTTTCCCCAGGACCCCCGGGTGCAGCTTGCTCTCGCCCGCGACGCGGTCTTTAAATCGTGGAACAACGATCGGGCCCGGTATTACCGAAAGACGAACAACATCCCGGACGACATCGGGACTGCCGTCAACGTCCAGGCGATGGTGTTCGGGAACATGGGGAACGACTGCGCCACCGGCGTCGGGTTCACACGCAATCCCGCCACCGGGGGAAAAGAATTCTACGGCGAGTATCTCATCAATGCGCAGGGCGAGGACGTAGTGGCCGGTACCCGGACGCCGCGCCGCATCGCGGACATGAAGAGGGAGATGCCCAGGGTCTCCCAACAGCTGGAGAAGATCACGGCCAGGCTCGAGAAGCATTACAAGGATGTCCAGGACTTCGAGTTCACGGTGGAGAGCGGCAAGCTTTACATGCTCCAGACACGGCCCGGGAAGAGAACAGCCGCCGCAGCAGTGAAGATCGCGGTCGACATGGTGAAGGAAAAACTGATCTCGAAGGAAGAGGCGGTGATGCGGCTCGAGCCGAAACACATCGACCAGCTTCTTCACCCGGTCATCGACCCCAAAGCGAAAGTGGAGGTCATCGCAAAGGGGTTGCCCGCCTCCCCGGGAGCCGCGACCGGCGCGGTCGTGTTCCACGCCGACAAGGCGGTAGAGCTGGCCTCGGCGGGAAAGGCCGTCATCCTCGTGAGAAAGGAGACGAGTCCGGACGACATCCACGGGATGGACGTCGCGCGCGGGATTCTTACCGCCAGGGGGGGGATGACTTCCCATGCGGCGGTGGTCGCGCGACAGATGGGGAAGCCGTGTGTCGCGGGATGCGAGGCGATCGAGGTGGACGAGGCGACCAACCGGTTCGTCGTGGGCGGGCGGATGATCGGAGCGGGAGATTTCCTCTCCCTGAACGGGAGCACAGGCGAAGTCATTCTGGGGGAAATCCCCTTCATTGCACCCAAAATGATCGGGGCGTTCGGGACACTCATGTCGTGGGCCGACTCCTTCCGAAAACTGAAGGTCCGCGCCAATGCGGACACCCGGCACGATGCCCAGACGGCAAGGGGATTCGGGGCCCAGGGAATCGGGCTCTGCCGGACGGAGCACATGTTCTTCGCCGAGGACAGGGTTCCGATCATGCGGGAGATGATTCTCGCACGGACGAGGGCAGCGCGGGAGCAGGCCCTCGAGAAACTGTTGCCGATGCAGCGGGAGGACTTCAAAGGGCTCTTTCGGGAGATGAAGGGGTATCCGGTGACCATCCGTCTGCTGGACCCGCCGCTCCACGAGTTTCTTCCCCGGCGGGAGGATCTGATGGTCGAGGTGACGAAGCTCGAGCTGATCCGCGCCGACCGCTCGATCATCGAGGAGAAGAAGCATCTTCTCGGACGCGTGGAGGAACTGCACGAGATCAACCCGATGATGGGCCTGCGGGGGTGCCGCCTGGGAATCGTGTATCCGGAGATCAGCCGGATGCAGGTGCGGGCCATTTTCGAGGCGGCGTGCGACGTGAACCGGGAGGGGATCCGGGTGCAGCTCGAGGTGATGATCCCCCTGGTCAGCATGGTCAGCGAAATGAAGGCCCAGAAAGAGCTGATCGTCCAGGCGGCGACGGATACGATGAAACGGTACCGGAAAACGATCGCCTACACCGTGGGCACCATGATCGAGCTCCCGCGGGCCGCGTTGACGGCGGACGAGATCGCACGGGAGGCGGAGTTCTTCTCTTTCGGGACGAACGACCTGACGCAGACGACCTTCGGTTTCTCTCGGAACGACTCGGGGAAATTCATGCCGACCTACCTGGCCTTTTCCGAATTGTGCCCGCGGTGCGGCGAGAAGCTCGGGAAGGACCTGTCCTGCAAGGCCTGCGGTGTCAAGTCCCCGAAGCGTTCTGACAACATTCTGGACTACGACGTGTTTGCCACGCTGGACCAGACCGGCGTGGGACAACTGATCGGGATCGGCCTGGCGAAGGGGAGGGCGGTCAGGCCCAACCTCAAGACGGGGATATGCGGGGAGCACGGGGGGGACCCGCAGACGGTGGAATTCTGCCACCGGATGGGGCTGGAGTACGTATCCTGCTCACCATACCGGGTGCCCATTGCGCGCCTGGCGGCCGCCCAGGCGGTCCTCAAGGAAAAAGCGGCGGGGAAAGCCCCGGCGGGAAAGAAGAAAAAATAAGGGGTTTTCCCTTTACGGAAGGACGGCGGCCCCCTGACGGGACCGCCGTTTTTTTGCCTTTACATCCCGGAGGAAACACCATATATTGGGTCCCATTAGGTAGCCCTACACATTATATTGATGTTTTATAATATTTCCGGGGGGCCTGCCCAGGGGATCCATGAAGCTTAAGAAGCTGGAACTTTTCGGATTCAAATCCTTCTACGACAAGATCAGTTTCGACTTCTCCGACGGCATCACCGCGATCGTGGGGCCCAACGGATGCGGCAAGTCGAACATCGTCGACGCCATCCGCTGGGTGCTCGGGGAGCACGCCCCTTCCTATCTCCGCAGCAAGGCCCTCGAGGACGTGATCTTCGCCGGGTCCGACGCCGCGGGCCCCCTCGGAATGGCCGAGGTCTCCCTCACCTTCAGCAACGAGGACGGGACCCCTCCCCCGGGGTACGAGTCCTACTCCGAGGTCCAAATCACCCGGCGAACCTTCCGTGACGGGGAAAGCGAATTTTCCATCAACCGGATTCCCTGCCGGCTGAAGGACATCGCCGAGCTGTTCCTCGACACGGGGGCCGGCGCACGCGGGTATGCCATCATCGAGCAGGGCAAGATCATGACCATCGTGAACGCCCGGCCCGAAGAAAAGAGAATGATCATCGAGGAGGCGGCCGGGGTGGCCAAATTCCGCGTCCGGAAGAAGGAAGCGGAGCGGAAGATGGAGAGCACGCGGCAGAACCTTGCCCGGGTACGGGACATCCTCGACGAGGTCAGGCGCCAGCTGGGGAGCCTGGAGCGCCAGGTCCGCAAGGCGGAGAAGTACAAGGTGCTGAAGGACGAACTTCGCGGGCTCGACCTCAGGATCGCGAAGCGGAAATGCCGGATCTTTTCGGAGGAGAGATCCCGCATCGCGGGGGACCTTTCCGGCCTGGAGCGCGCGCTCTTTTCCCTTCGCGCGGAGATTTCGGCCCTGGAGGCGGACCGGGAATCGGAAAGGTTGCGTCTGGCGGAGGCAGAAGCTGCTCTGGGCACACTGCGCACCGGCCACGCGGCTTTGAAGGAGGAAATCGCACGGAAGCAGGCGGAATGGGAGGGGAAGAGCCGCGAGGCATGGCAGCTGCGCACCCTGATCGCCGAGACGAGGGAGGAGGTTTCCTCCCTGGAGGGGGAAGTCGCCGAACTTTCCCGCCGGATCGGGGAGGCGGAGGAGGCGACGCTCAAGGGGCGGGAATCTCTTGCGTTGTCGCGCGAACAACGGACGACTTTGGCCTCGGAGGTGGAAAAGGCGCAGGCCGCCTATAGCGAAAAGCACGCATGGGCCGAGCAGGCGAAGTCCGATCTCATGGTGCGGGTAACCCTCCACTCGAACGCCCTCTCCGGGACGGAATCGATTCAGAAGCTGATGGAAGAGAACGCAAGGGCGGTGGCGCGCCTCAATGACCGGGTCGCGGAGGCGGAGGCTCTCGCCCGGAAAGCGGCCGCGCAGTTCGCCGGCGCGTGTGCGGAGGAGGAGGAGGCCAGGGAAGCGCTGGCTTCGGCGGAAACGGCCTGGGAGGAGACGGGTTCCCTCCGGGGCGAACAGGCCGCCCGCCTCGACATGCTCGCCGATGTCCTCCGGAAGGCGGAAGGCAGGCGCGAGGCGACGGGATCCCGTTTGTCGGCCCTCTCCCGGGTGCAGGAGCAGCGGGACTGGGCCTCTTCCGGCGTCCGGGCCGTCCTGCACCACTACCTCGGGGAAGGGAACGGCGACGGCGGCGGCGAACGGGGGATATTCGGAGTGATCGGCGAACTCATCGAGACCGACGCACCCTACGAAAGGGCCGTGGAAGCGGTCCTCGGCGAGCGGATCCAGTCCATCGTGGTCCGGGACCACGCGGAAGGCCTCTCCGCCCTCCAGTACCTCAAGGATTCCCGCGAGGGAAGGGGTGCGTTCGTGCCGGTAACCCTGCGGACGCGAGAGGAACCTCCTCCGTACGGGGGGGAAGAAGGCGTGATCGCCCCTCTCATTGACGTCGTGCACGCTTCGAAAGAGTGCAGAGATCTCCTGCGGGGCCTGCTGGGGAGCACCCTGTTGGTGTCCGACCTCCCGTGCGCACTGCGGCTTTGGAACCGCAACGGGGTCTGGAGCTCCTTCGTGACCCTCGACGGAGACGTGGTCACCGCCGACGGCATCCTGGTGGGCGGAGCGCAGGAACAGGGGGAATCGAGGGTCCTCGCGGTGAAGCGCGAGATTCGGGAACTCGAGCAGGAGATGGCGGGGCTCGCGGAGGAATCGGCCCGCATGACGGAGGAGGTGGAGGAGGCGAGGCGTACCCGGGCGATGCTCGAGAACAGGCTTGCCGAGATGTTCTCCCTGCGCGAGGAGCGAAAAGGCCGGTATGCCGCCGCGCAGCAGGGAAGGGCCGTGGTCGAGGTGGCGATGTCCCAGGCACGCACGACACTCGGGTCGCTCGTCCAGGAGCGGGAGTACCTCGAAGGCGAATTGCTCCGGATGACCGCGGAGCACAAAGCGTCGGAGGATGCCGCGAGGGAGTCCGGTCATGCCCGGGGAGAGGAAGAGGAACGCGTCAGGTGGCTGGTTGCCCTCGTGGAGGAGAAACGGACCGCGATGGAGGCGGTCCGGACGAAACTCCACGCGGCGGAGATCGAATGGACGGGGCTCGAGGAGAAGTTCCGGTCCGGCGAGATGCTGCTCGAGGGCCTGCGGGAATCGCGGAACGGGAGGAATGCCACGGTCGAGGAACGAAAAAAGCGCATCGCCGCGTACGAAAAAACCGCCGGCGAGCTGGAGCACACCGTTGAGGAGGGGCGGGCGGCAATCGAGGCCGCCGCCATCGATCTGGCTGGCAGGCAGGAGGAAATCGACCGGCACCTCGAGGAGAATGCAGCGTTCTATGCGCGGCTGGCATCGATGGAGGGGGCGCTCAAAGAGAAGCAACGGCACGAGGCCGACGGGATCGCCCGCCTTTCGGACCTGCGGCTTGCGGCCCAGCGTGTGGAGATGGATCTCGAACACCTGGACAGCGCGATCTACCAGAGGTACGAGGTTCATCCCTCGGAGATTGCCGGCCGGGAAGGGGCCGGGGAGGAGGAGGATGGGGACCTGGCCGACTGGGAAAACCGGGTCGGAGAGATCCGGGGCCGCATGACCGCCATCGGCGAGGTGAACCTCGCGTCCCTGGAAGAGCACAGGGAACTTGCCGAGCGGCACTCCTTTCTCTCCTCCCAGAAGGAGGACCTCGAGAAATCCCTCGAGGACCTCGCCAAGGCGATCCAGAGGATCAACCGGACCACAAGGGAACGGTTTTCCGTTGCGTTCGAGAACATCAACCGGAAGTTCCAGGAGATCTTCCCCAAACTGTTCCTGGGGGGACGGGCCTACCTGAAGCTCCTCGACGAAGGGAACCTTCTGGATTCGGGCGTGGAGATCGTGGCCCAGCCCCCGGGGAAGAAGCTCCAGTCCCTGACTCTCCTTTCCGGCGGGGAGAAGGCACTGACCGCCATCAGCCTCATCTTCTCGATCTTCCTCGTCAAACCTTCCCCCTTCTGCCTCCTCGACGAGGCGGATGCTCCCCTGGACGACGCAAACATAGACAGATTCAACTCGATCGTTCGGGAGATGTCGTCGAACTACCAGTTCCTCCTCATCACGCACAACAAGCGGACGATGGAACTCGCCGACGTGCTCTACGGAATCACCATGGAAAAGCCGGGAATCTCCAAGGTGGTTTCGGTGAACTTCCAGTCCTGACGCAGCCCCCCCCGAGACGGGTTCCCATGGCACTCCACGACGACAAACCAAACGGATCCTTTTTCTCGCGTCTCAAGACGGGCCTGTCGAAGACCCGCGAGCTTCTCTTCATGAACGTCGAGGCGATTGCCCGCGGGATCGGTCCCGTGGACGAAAATGTCCTGGCGGAACTGGAGGAGGCGCTCATATTGGCGGACGCGGGAGCAGACCTCGCCCACAGCTATGCGGAGGCGCTCCGGGTGAAATGGCGACGGGGGGAAATGCCGAACGTCGAGTCCCTTCGCGCGGAACTGAAAAAGATGGTCACGGACACCCTTGCCCCCTGCATCGCCCCTCTCCCGGTGGCCCCCCCCTATCCCTTCGTCGTTCTTGTGGTGGGTGTGAACGGCGTCGGGAAGACGACGACGATCGGGAAGATCGCGCACCATCTCCGGGGAGACGGGCATCCCGTTCTCCTTGCCGCGGGAGACACGTTTCGGGCCGCCGCCATCGGACAGCTTCGGGTATGGGCCGAGCGGGTGGGGGCCGACGTCATCCACCACAAGGAGGGATCCGACACCTCCGCCGTCGTGTTCGACGCGCTCCGGGCAGCCAAGGCGAGAGGGTCGCACGTCGTTCTGATCGACACGGCAGGCAGGCTGCATACCAAGACGCACCTGATGGAGGAAATGCGGAAAGTCGTACGCATCATCGGAAGGGAAGTCCCGGGGGCTCCCCAGGAGGTGCTCCTCGTTCTCGACGCGACCAACGGCCGGAATGCGATCGCCCAGGCAAAGACGTTCCAGGAGGCTACCGGGGTCACCGGCATCGTGCTCACCAAGCTGGACGGTACCGCCAAGGGGGGGGTGGTTCTCTCGATCACGAAGGAAACCGGCGTCCCCCTCCGGTACGTCGGGGTGGGAGAGTCGCTTGACGACCTGAGGCCTTTCGATGCCGCAAGTTTCGCCTCCGCGCTTTTCTGATATTCTCCTTTTATGATAAATGTCCTCCTCTTCCAGGTGGATGCCTGACCCGCTGCAGGGATTACCGGACCGGCCGGACGACCGGCCTTCGGCATTGATTCTGCCCGGGCGACGAGGTATCGTACATTGTCGAAAAATCCTCGACTGGCGATGCCCGGAATGCCCGTTCCCGTCGGGGGGAAAGCCTCAAGGGTCGACTGCCGGGAAACGATACGCATACGGAGGAGGGGACCAGGCACATGGTGGAATCGTCATTTTCGGTGATCGAAAAAAAGATCTCGGACCTCGCTGCCCTGGTGGTAGCGTTGAAGAAGGACAAGACTACCCTGGCGGCCCAGCTGGAGAAAAAAGAGGCCGAAGTCAAGGAGTTGACGAGCAAGATTGCCGGACTGACCTTGGAACGGAACCAAATCCGTGACAAGGTGGAAACGATCCTGGCCCGGATCGAAAGCATTGAGTTATAGCGTCCGGGTCGTATCGTTGTATAATTGAAGGTGTGAGGAGATGGGCGACCGGTTCAATGTGAATATCGCCGGGTATGCGCTCACCATTACGACGGAGCGGTCGGCGGAACACATGGAACGCCTGAGCGAACTCCTGAACGAGAGGGTTCGGGAGGTCCAGAAGACGGGCGGAACGTCCAACTATCTTCACGTGATCCTGGTGGCGGCCATGAAGCTCGGGGACGATATTCTCGAGCTACGCGATGAACTCGAAAAGGAAAAAGGGCGTTTTGAGGAGAAGACCCAGGACCTTCTGGCGGTGCTGGACAAGGCATTGAAGTAGGAAGGCAAGGCAGGTGGCCCCTGCCGTGCGCGTGATTGGCAGAAGTGTTTGAGCCAACACGAAGAGAACGGGATCCCTTCCTGGCGTCGGTGAGCATGCCCCTTACGCGGGGAAGCCTGAAGGCGCCAACCCAGGGAGCCCACCTGGTGAGAGCCAGGTTCAACTCGGCTGCCGACACGGCAAAGCGCAGGGGCTTTCCCGCATGATGGGCGGGCGCCGGCCGTTCACATAGATTTGGGCGACAGGGGTACGGGTTACGTACGTTCGACTACGAATAAGGAATGATTGGTGTTTCGATAGACTGCAACCTCAAGCGGATCCGGCTGTTCCCTGCCGGGTTCTCGCCTTATTCGCTGTTCCTGTCTCCCAGCAGAACTCCCTAGTCGGAAGGACGATTCATGTTCGTCGGAGAGCGGAAAGCGCTTCTTCGTCTGAACGAACGAAGACGCGCAGGTTTCGGAGAACCGGACCGCGAGCGTGCGGAGAAAAGTCTCCTGGTGCAGGAGCACTTTCAGTCGGCCTTTCCCGCAACGTCCGGGCAGAAGATCGCCTTGTATTCGGCGGTTCGCGGGGAGGTCGGAACCGACCGGATCCGCGAACGCTGCCTTGCCGCCGGCGCTTGGCTCTACTACCCCCGGATGAGCGAAGACGGCAACCTCACCTTCTTCCGGCACGAGGAGAACGACGGCTGGGAGCGGGGGAGGTTCGGGATCCGGGAGCCCCGTATCGTCCCGGGCGAGGAAGGGATTCGGAAAGGGTTCGACCTGGTCGTCGTTCCCGGCTTGGCGTTCGACACGGCCGGGCGGAGACTGGGGCAGGGCCACGGCTACTACGATCGTTTTCTCTTCGCCCTCGGCGGGACGGCGGTGACGGTCGGGCTTGCCTTTTCCTGGCAACTGATACCCGAGGTTCCCGTCGATGTATGGGACGTTCCCGTCAGTGCGGTAATCACGGAAAACGGCGTCGTGGGGCGGGATATAAATATAGATGCGGTATGAAGGAGGAATCCTTTGGATACGACCATGATCGTCATCGCCGTCCTTTCAATATTCGTAGCGGGTCTTATGTTCGTGGTGTTTTCCCTGCTGTCGAAGAAGAAGTCCGCGGAAGACCGGGCCCGGGAGGCCGCGGCCAAGGCCGAGGAGATCCTCAAGGCCGCAAGAAAGGAAGCCGAGAACACCCTCAAGGAGGCTGTGCTCCAGGCGAAAGATTACCAGCTCCAGGTGAAGCTCGATTTCGAGCGGGAAACCCGCGAACGGAAGAACGAGATCAGCCAGCTCGAAAAGCGCCTCCTGCAAAAGGAGGACGTGCTCGACCGGAAGACGGAAGCCCTCGAAACCCGTTCGCAGGAGTTCGGGAATAAGGAGAAGGAACTTGCCGAGCAGGAGCACAGGCTCGAGCGCGGGAACGCCGAACTCCAGGAGATCATCCGCGGGGCGAAAGAGAATCTCGAACGGATAGCTGGGGTGACGGCCGAGCAGGCGAAAACCGAACTCGTGGAGATGGTCTCGAATGAGGCCAAACTCGAGGCCGGGAAGAAGATTCGCGCGATCGACGAGGAGTTCAAGGAGGAGGCGGGCCAGAAGGCGAAGAAGATGATCGCGCTGGCCGTCCAGCGGTACGCGGCCGACTATGTCACCGAACGCGTCGTGACGGCGGTCCCGCTCCCCTCGGAGGAGATGAAGGGGAGGATCATCGGGAGGGAGGGCCGGAACATCCGCGCATTCGAGGCGGCGACGGGGATCGACGTCATCATCGATGACACGCCGGAGGCGGTTATCCTGTCGGGGTTCAATCCCGTGCGCCGAGAGGTCGCCAGGATCGCCCTCACGCGCCTGGTCCAGGACGGACGCATCCATCCCGCGCGGATCGAGGAAACGGTCGAGAAGGTGACGAAAGAGGTGGAGGAGATCATCCGGGAGGCAGGGGAACAGGCCCTGTTCGACCTGGGTCTTCACGGGATCCACCCCGAGCTGGTCAAGCTCATCGGGAAACTCAAGTATCGGACATCCTACGGCCAGAGCATCTACGCCCACTCCATCGAAGTGGCGTTCCTCTGCGGGATGATCGCTTCCGAGCTGGGGTTGAACGCGAAGATCGCCAAGCGGGCGGGGCTTCTGCACGACATCGGCAAGGCGGTGGACCACGAGGTCGAGGGGCCGCACGCACTGATCGGCGCGGACCTGTGCAAGAAGTACGGGGAGCCCAGCCGGGTCATTCACGCGATTGCCGCCCACCACGAGGATGAGTCCCCGCGGGACGTGCTCCCCATTCTCGTACAGGCCTCCGACGCGCTCTCCGGGGCACGTCCGGGAGCGCGACGGGAGATGCTGGCCAACTATCTCAAGCGTCTCGAGGACCTGGAAAAAATCGCGAAGTCGTTCGCGGGCGTTGAGAAGTCGTATGCCATCCAGGCCGGGCGGGAGGTGCGCATCATCGTCGACAACAGCAAGATAAGCGACGATGTGGCCACCATGCTCGCAAGGGACATCGCGAACAAGGTCGAGACAGAACTGTCTTACCCCGGACAGATCCGCGTTACCGTGATCCGCGAGACGCGCGCCGTGGAATACGCCCGCTAGGGACGGTCCTGCGGTGAGACGGATTTGATGGCACAAGGGACCGCAGCCCACGACCCAGGATGGTGGATGGGAATAGCGATCGCCAGGACCGTCCCTAGTTTGCAGGAGAGTCCTGCGGTAGAGGGAGGAAGATTGAAGGGGGGACCGCAGTTCACGACCCAGGGTGGTGGAGGGGAAAAGCGTCCTCCAGGACCGTCCCTGCTTTTTATGGCACCGGGGACCGTCGTCCACAAGCTAGGCAAGTTGAGGGGATAGGCGAGGCCAGGACCGTCCCGTGTGGGTTCTATTCCTAGGAGACGTCGTCGGCAAGCCCGGCAGAAGGGCGGTGCGGGAATATCTCTCGCGGATCCGCTCCCGCCGGGACGTCGATCTGGTCATCGCCAACGGAGAGAACGTGGCGGGAGGGGTTGGAGTGACCCCGCCGGTGGTCCGCGAACTCTTTGATGCGGGGGTGGACGTTCTGACGGGAGGAAACCATACATGGGACAAGCGGGAGGGGCTCCCGCTTGTGCGGGAAGAGGAAAAGGTCCTCCGTCCCGCGAATTACCCTCCGGGCGTGGAGGGAAGAGGGTGGGGCGTTTACCGGGGACGGAGCGGATCCCCGTATGTGGTGGTTTCCCTTGTAGGGAGGGTATTCATGGGGCAGTACGACTGTCCCTTTCGGTGGATGGACGATATGCTGCCGGAAATGAAGGAGCATGCCGCCGCAGTCATCGTCGACTTCCACGCGGAGGCGACCTCGGAGAAACGGGCGATGTCGTTCTACCTCGACGGGAGGGTCTCCGCGGTCGCCGGCACCCACACCCATGTCCAGACCGTTGACGCGCAGGTCACGCCCGGCGGGACCGGATACATCACCGACGCCGGGATGTGCGGCCCCGCGAATTCCGTGATCGGGATGGACTCCGCCGACGTTTTGCGGCGGTTTCTCACCCAGGTTCCGACCCGGTTCGAGGTGGCCTCCGGCGAGGCGGAGGTGGCCGGCGTCTTCTTCGAGATCGACCCGGAGACCGGTACGTGCCGTGGCGCGGAGGCATTCGTTATGAGGGAAACCATGATGAGGAACTGGGAAGCATGGACGCGATTCTGACGTCCCTCAGGCGCGGCACGGTCGACCTCATTTCCGCGGAGGAGCTCGTCGGAAAGCTCCGGCGGGCGCAGCGGGAAAAGAGACCCCTTCGCGTGAAGGCCGGGTTCGACCCGACCGCTCCCGACCTGCACCTGGGGCACACGGTTCTCATCCAGAAGCTTAAGCATTTCCAGGAGGCCGGGCACCAGGTGGTGTTTCTCATCGGGGACTTCACGGGGATGATCGGCGACCCCACGGGGAAGATCGAGACGCGCAAACCCCTGACACGGGAGGACGTGGAACGAAACGCCGAGACCTACCGGGAACAGATCTTCAAGATCCTCGATCCGGAGAAGACCGAGGTCCGATTCAACTCCGAGTGGCTTTCCCCGCTGTCAATCGAGGAAATGGTACGGATCGCCGGCCAGATGACGGTGGCCCGGATGCTGGAGCGCGACGATTTCCGACGGCGCTACGAGGAGGAGCGCCCGATTTCGATACACGAGTTCCTCTACCCCCTCCTCCAGGGATACGATTCGGTCGCCCTGCGGGCGGACGTGGAGCTGGGGGGCACCGACCAGAAGTTCAACCTCCTCGTGGGGCGCGATCTCCAGCGGGTCTGGGGGCAGGAGCCCCAGGTCGTCATCACGACGCCGCTCCTCGAAGGCCTGGACGGCGTGAACAAGATGAGCAAGAGCATGGGGAACTACGTGGGGATCACGGAAGGACCCGACACGATCTTCGGGAAGATGATGTCGATCTCGGACGACCTCATGCTCCGGTACTACGAACTGCTGTCGGATATCTCCGTGGACGAACTGGAGCGGCTCAAAAAGGGAATGGCGGACGGTTCACGCCACCCGATGGAGGCCAAGGTGGCACTGGCCCGGGAGATCGTCGCTCGCTTCCACGGCGCGACGGCCGGGAAGAGGGCGGAAGAAGGGTTCCGGCAAAGGTTCTCGCGGAAGGAATTTCCCGAGGATGCCCGACGCGTACCCGGAAGTGTGCTATCCGGGAAGACCGACCTGGCATCGGTTGTTTCCGCGGTTTCCCAATCCTTTCGGTCGAAGGCGGCGGCCCGCCGCCTCATCGAGCAGGGGGGGCTGGAAATCAACGGGGAGCGGGCAAGCGACCCATCGGGAGAGATTTCCCCGGGCAGCGAAATCCGGTTGAAAATCGGGAAGAAGGAGTTCGTTATCGTCACATTCGACTGAAGGTTGGGTCGCCCCGATTTTTCTCTTGCCCCCGTCCGGGAAATGGGCTATATTTCGTCGCTCAAGCAACGCCCGTGGCAACCCTCCCGTATCTTCCGGCAGGAAGGCCCGTTGTTTTCGTATGGTCCCCGCGGTACAATACTGTCGGGAATATGTGTATTGATCTTGACAGTCGAAGTCGTTTTTTATATATTGTTTAGTCCGTCCCACGTATCGGGGACGGGCCAATTTCCAGACGGGATCTTTGAAAACTGAACAGGGAATGCGAGGCGTGAATCGGATCTTCGTTTTTTCCGTTATTTGTTTCAAGTGGAGAGTTTGATCCTGGCTCAGAACGAACGCTGGCGGCGTGCCTAACACATGCAAGTCGAGCGCGAAAGGGGGGGCAACTCCCCGAGTAGAGCGGCGCACGGGTGAGTAACGCGTGGGTAACCTACCTCCGGGCGGGGGATAACCACTCGAAAGGGTGGCTAATACCGCATGAGACCACGGGGTCCTCGGATCCTGGGGTTAAAGATGGCACCGGCTTGCCGGTGCTGACACCTGGTGATGGGCCCGCGTACGATTAGCTAGTTGGTAGGGTAACGGCCTACCAAGGCTGCGATCGTTAGCTGGTCTGAGAGGATGACCAGCCACACTGGAACTGGAACACGGTCCAGACTCCTACGGGAGGCAGCAGTGAGGAATATTGCGCAATGGGGGAAACCCTGACGCAGCAACGCCGCGTGGGTGAAGAAGGCCTTCGGGTCGTAAAGCCCTTTCGGACGGGACGAACGCTCCGCGGGGATAATCCGCGGAGTCTGACGGTACCGTAGGAAGAAGCACCGGCTAACTCCGTGCCAGCAGCCGCGGTAATACGGAGGGTGCAAGCGTTGTTCGGAATTACTGGGCGTAAAGCGCGTGTAGGCGGCCTGGTAAGTCAGATGTGAAAGCCCTCGGCTTAACCGGGGAAGTGCATCTGAAACTGCCTGGCTTGAGTACGGGAGAGGGAGGCGGAATTCCCAGTGTAGAGGTGAAATTCGTAGATATTGGGAGGAACACCGGTGGCGAAAGCGGCCTCCTGGACCGATACTGACGCTGAGACGCGAAAGCGTGGGGAGCAAACAGGATTAGATACCCTGGTAGTCCACGCTGTAAACGATGGGCACTAGGTGTGGGGGGTATCCACTCCTCCCGTGCCGCAGCTAACGCATTAAGTGCCCCGCCTGGGGAGTACGGCCGCAAGGCTAAAACTCAAAGGAATTGACGGGGGCCCGCACAAGCGGTGGAGCATGTGGTTTAATTCGACGCAACGCGAAGAACCTTACCTGGGCTTGACATCCCCGGAACCCCCTGGAAACAGGGGGGTGCCCCCGTAAGGGGGAGCCGGGAGACAGGTGCTGCATGGCTGTCGTCAGCTCGTGTCGTGAGATGTTGGGTTAAGTCCCGCAACGAGCGCAACCCCTGTCCTTAGTTGCCAGCATTCAGTTGGGCACTCTAAGGAGACTGCCGGTGTCAAACCGGAGGAAGGTGGGGATGACGTCAAGTCCTCATGGCCTTTATGCCCAGGGCTACACACGTGCTACAATGGCCGGGACAAAGGGCTGCAATCCCGCGAGGGGGAGCGAATCCCAAAAACCCGGTCCCAGTTCGGATTGGAGTCTGCAACTCGACTTCATGAAGTCGGAATCGCTAGTAATCGCAGATCAGCAGGCTGCGGTGAATACGTTCCCGGGCCTTGTACACACCGCCCGTCACACCACGAAAGCCGGCTGTACCAGAAGCCGCCGGGCTAACCC
>DATHRT010000010.1:0-6014 GCA_035464915.1 Candidatus Limnocylindria bacterium | reverse complement strand
TTTCTCAACTACGGCGCGGGGGCGACGCGGATCCGGTTCGGCGACTATTTCTGGGGGACGTTCCTCGGGACCATGCCCGCCATCGTGATCGCCTCCTACTTCTTCGGGAGCCTGAAGGAGATCATCGCCTCCTACGAGGGGCCGGGCGACCTGTTCCAGTTCGACGTCCTCTTCCCCGTCGGGCTCCTGCTCTTCTCCTTCTTCCTCCCCCCCATCGTCCGGCGGATCCGGGGGGAACCGTCCCTGGAAACCGACCCTGCCACGGGACCCGAATGACCGGTTCCGGGACCAGGCTTTCGGTCTCCGTCATCATCCCCGCACGGAACGAGGCGGCAACCATCGTCGCGACGGTTCGATCCGCCCGTGAGGCGGGCGCCGACGAGGTGATCGTGGTGGACGGCGAAAGCCGGGACGGAACTCCCGATGCGGCCCGGCCAATCGCAGACGCCGTGATCCTTTCTCCCCCCGGGCGGGCGCGCCAGATGAATGCCGGGGCGAGGGCGTCTAGGGGTAAGGTCCTGCTCTTCCTGCACGCGGACACGTCGATGGCGAGTGGATCGATCGCGGCGGTCCGGGAGGCGATGGCGCGGGAGGGCGTCCTCGGCGGGGCGTTTTCCGTACACCTCGGGGGCTCGGCGGACGCGCCCCTTCGGCGAAAAGCCGCGTTTCGTCTCATGTCCCGGATGATCACCCTCCGCGCCCGTCTCTTGCGCGCCTACACCGGCGACCAGGCGATCTTCCTTCGACGGGACGTCTTCGAAGAGATCGGGGCCTACCCCGAGATCCCCCTGATGGAGGACGTCGAACTTTCGCGGCGTCTTACCCGGCGGGGGAGGACGGTCCTGCTGCCGGTCCCGGTCACCACTTCCGCGAGGCGCTGGGAGGAGCATGGCACGATCCGAACGATCTTCCTGATGTGGGGGCTGCGCCTGGCCTACCTTCTCGGGATGCCGCCTGCGAGGTGCGCGGAGCTATACGGGAGGAGGCCGAGGGGGTGAACCGGTGGTGGCGCGTGGCGGGCGGGGTGTCGATGAACCTGTGCTTCGGCTCGGCGTACTCGTTCAGCATCTTTCTCGCTCCCCTCCAGCGGGAGTTCGGATGGACCCGAGCCGAAGTGTCGCTGGCCTTCACGATATCCATCGCCTGCATTGCGGCCGGCGTGCTTATCGGGGGACGGTGGCACGACCGGCAGGGGCCGGCCCCGGTGGCCCTCACCGGGGCGGTCCTCTTCTCCCTTGGGATCTTCCTCTCGCGCTACACCCATGCGCTCTGGTGGCTGTACGCCTGCTACGGCGTCCTCGTGGGCTTCGCCAGCGGCGTCGGGTACGTCTGTCCCCTCGCGGTGGGAATGAAATGGTTCCCCGAGAAGCGAGGACTGGTCACGGGCCTCATGGTGATGGGGTACGGGGCGGGCAGCGCGCTGATCGCCCCGCTGGCCGGCCTGCTGCTGCACCGGTACGGGTGGCGCGACACCTTCTCCTTCCTCGGCCTCGGCTTCCTGGTGGTCACCACGGCGGGGTCGCTTTTTCTTAGAAACCCCCCGCAAGGATGGCGGCCGGAAGGGTGGAATCCCCCCTCCCGGGAGGAAGTCTCGTTGTACACGCCGCGGGATTACCCGCCCGGGAGGATGCTCCGGACGGGGACATTTTACCGGATGTGGTTCGCCTACGCCCTTGGCACCTCCGCCGGCCTCATGGTCATCGGGCACCTGGCGGCGTTCGCGGAGGGGGCGGGGTTCTCCCCGCGCGATGCGGCGCTATCCGTGGGGGTCCTTTCCGTGGGGAACGGCTTCGGGAGGATCGGGTCCGGATGGCTGTCCGACCACATCGGCCGGACCTGCACGCTCTCCCTCGCCATGGGGGTGACCGCCCTGCTCCTTTTTCTCGAGCCCCGGGTGGGGACGGTCCCGCTGCTGTTCGGATCGGTCTTCCTCATCGGGTACTGCTACGGCTCCCAGCTCGCGGTGTTCCCCTCCGCGACGGCGGACTTCTTCGGCATCCGGAACCTGGGGAACAACTACGGACTGCTTCTGACCGCGTGGGGGACCGCAGGGATAATCGGGCCCATGGCGGGGGGGAAGATCTTCGACGCGACAAGGAGCTACGAAACGGCGTTCCTCATCGCTGCCGCGCTGGCTTTCGTAGCCGCGATCGCCATCGCCACCGTCAGGCCGCCGCCCCCGACCTGACCGCCGCCGGCCGCTACTCCCAGGTCAGCAACAGGGGGGTCAGGGGGTTCACCAGGTCGGCGTGGCGCGGGATGATGCGTGCCGCGAACCCGAAACGACCGCTCACCCGGCAGGGGATCTCGGCGCGGAAGACATCCTCGGTTCCCTCCCGGCCTTCGTGCCTCGCCCGGATGATCTCTCCGTTCCTGACCTGCCCCGCCGGATCCAGCATCCCGTAATAGACCTCCACCGCGACGTCGTCCGCGGAGAGCGCCCCCAGGTTGGCCCGGACCGCCACCGCGACCCGGGACCCCACGAGAAAATCGCCCGTCGGCTTCGCCCCGTCCACGCGCATCGAGACGCGGGACCACTCCGCGGAGACCCGTGACCGCCAGGCGGCAAGGCCCCGGGCGGAAGCGAACCCGTCGCCCGCCAGCCGGGTGCCGGCCCGATGGGCCGGAAGGTAGGACCACTCCGTGTACTCCTGGAGCATCCGGCCCGTGTTGAAGTACACTCCCAGCTTCCGCATCGAAGTCTTCATCAGGTCGACCCACCCGCGCGGCAGACCTCCCTTGTCCCGCTCGTAGAAGAGGGGAACGATCTCGTTCTCCAGCAGATTGTAGAGGGCATCGCACTCGACCTGGTCCTGCTCCTCGGGGTCCTGGTACACCTCGCCGCTGCCGATCGCCCAGCCGGTGTCCGGGGCGTACCCCTCGCACCACCATCCGTCCAGTATGGAGACGTTCAGGCCCCCGTTCGCGGCGGCCTTCATACCGCTCGTACCGGAGGCCTCCTGGGGACGACGGGGAGTGTTGAGCCACACGTCCACGCCCTGCACCAGATACCTCCCGACGTTGATGTCGTAATTCTCCAGAAACACCAGCCGGTGCCGGATCCGGGCGTCGGTGGCAAAGTGGATGACCGACTTGATGATCTCCTTGGCGGGGAGATCCTGGGGATGGGCCTTCCCGGCGAAGACGATCTGGACGGGGCGATCCGCGCTGGCGAGCATGCGGACCAGCCTCTCGGGCTGCCGGAACAGAAGACCCGCCCGTTTGTACGTGGCGAACCGCCGGGAGAACCCGATGGTGAACGCCTCGGGGTTTAGCACCTCCTCCGCCGCCCGCACCGCCGAGGCGCCGGCCCCCTGCCTCACCAGCTGGGCCCGCAGGGTCTTGCGCACGAAGAAGACCAGCCTCTCCCTCCGGATCTCGTGCGTTCGCCACAGCTCCACCGGGGGGATCGTCGCTACCCGGTCCCACACGGAGCGGTCCGCGGGCTTTTCCTGGAACCGGGGGCCAAGGTAACGCGCGAACAGGTCTCCCATCTCGTGGCTCAACCAGCTCCGGGTGTGGATGCCGTTGGTGATGCTGCGGATGGGGATTTCAGACTCGGGTAGGCCGGGCCACAGGTCTTTCCACATCTTCCGGGACGTCTCCGCGTGGAGCGCGGACACGCCGTTGGCGTGGGCCGCGCTGCGCAGGGCAAGGACCGTCAGGCCGAAGTCGGGGGTCTTGCTGGTCACCAGCTGCCCCTGGCCGAGGAATTCCTGCCACGGCATGCCGATCTCCTCGGCCATCGCCTGGAAGTATTTCCGCATGAGTTCCGTGGTGAACTGCTCGTTCCCCGCGGGCACGGGGGTGTGGGTGGTGAACACGTTGGAAGCGAACACCTGCTCCCTGGCCTCGGCGAGGGAGAGGCCGTGCTCCGCGCGGTGCGCCCGGATGCGTTCCAGGGCGAGGAAGGCCGAATGCCCCTCGTTCATGTGGTAGACGGTCGGGGAAATCCCGAGGGCCTTAAGCGCCCGGACCCCCCCGATGCCGAGCATGATCTCCTGCCGGATCCGCATCTCCCGGTCACCGCCGTACAGGGTG
Organism: Candidatus Limnocylindria bacterium; assembly: GCA_035464915.1. GTDB lineage: Bacteria > Desulfobacterota > Deferrimicrobia > Deferrimicrobiales > Deferrimicrobiaceae > CSP1-8. Next base: position 1,973 of record DATHRT010000010.1, on the reverse strand, counting down.
CCCGTGATCTCCCGCGCGCGGGGGGAGTTCTCCTTCACGTTGGTGTCCAGGAGATAGAGGGGGACGCGGCCGATCTGGACGCGCCAGATCCTCGCCCGGACTTTCTCTCCCGCCATCTCCACCTCGATCCGCAGCGACTTCCCGGCGCCGTCCCGCTCGATCGTCACCGGCATGTTGTACCAGTCGTTGTCCGGGTAAAGCTCCTGCTGCCATCCGTCGAGGGAAAGGATCTGCCGGAAATATCCTTTCTGGTACAGGAGCCCGACGCCGACGAGCGGCAGCCCGAGGTCCGACGCCGACTTCAGGGTGTCCCCGGAGAGCACGCCCAGGCCCCCCGAATAGATCGGGAGACCCTCGTCGATTCCGAATTCGCAGGAAAAGTACGCGACGCGGAAACCCGTCTCCCCGCCATGCACCTCCTGGAACCAACCCGGCGCATTCAGGTAATCGACCATGTTCTGGTGGACCCTCTGGACGTTGGCCACGAAGCTCTCGTCGCGGGCCGCTTCCTCGAGCTTCTCCTGGGAGAGGGAACCGAGCATGAGAACCGGGTTCTGGTACGATTTCTCCCAGAGGTCGGGGGAAAGGCGGATGAACAACTGGACGGCCTCCCAGGTCCACGAGAACCACAGGTTCATCGCGATCTCCTGGAGGGGCTTGAGTTCCGGCGGCAGGTTCGTGCGGACGTGGAATTCCCGGATCTTCATGCGGTCATCCTTTCCCCGTGGTATCGCAATCCCGCCCTATCAATAGACAACAGGAAAGAAGCGAAAACAAGTGGGAGGTGAGGACTCCGTTCCCGGAGGCACAAGGAGTACACTATTACTGGTGGGGATCCGCACACCGGCAAGGAGATGTCCGATGGCAAGATTAATCCGGAACGCCAAAGGAGGGATGAAGGTGCGCCGTGCGGTGCTCCTCCTGGCTTTGGGAACCTTCCTCCTCGCGACAGGTGCGGTCCCGGCTCTCGCGGAGGAAAGGACCGTCGTCGGCACGGTCGTTACGCTGGACACGACGGACCGCACCCTTACCGTAAAGGACGGGAAGGGGGTGCCCTGGAACTACAAGGTCGACCGGGACGCCGGTATCGACCTCGGGGAGTTCAAGATAGGCGACCGGGTGATGGTGACGATCGGAAGGCCCACGCCACTGAACATGATCACGGCCGCGGACCGGTTGCGTAAGGGGGATCGGGTCACGAAAATTCCTTTTTGAAGCGTCTCTCCTCTTGCTTTCCTCGTGCGGAAAACCATCAATCAATGATGTTTCCTACTGGAAATTCCGGCTAACATACAACGCCACCTGCCGCGCGCACTCCTTGACCGCCTTGTCGATGCGGTCCGCATCCCGGATATCTCCTTCCGCCCGGACCGATGCTATCTCCTTTTCCACGAAGTTGTAGAACGTGACTTCCGCCGTCACCGGCCCCATCCCGGATTCTTTCTTCCCCTCGGAAGAGACCATCTCCCCTGCGGAAGGATACGCGGTGATCCGGTATACGATTCTCAGTCCCGGCCCGCGAACGAACGAGCTGCGATCGTACAGGTACGTCTCCAGGGTCGTTCGAAAATACCGGCTGACCTCGGGAGGCACGAACGGGTCGGAGCCGTCTTGCGTCACCAGAACCGACGAATACCGGACGTTCGGCTCGGAGGGCCGCAAAATCACGGTTCTTCCTTCCCCGGAACATCCGCAAAACAAGAGGAAGAACCAGATCGTCAATACGATCAGACCCAGAGAAAATGCAGGATTCCCGGGCAAACCCGAAGCGATCGCCCGCACCGAACCGGCTATCCGCCTTTTCCTTCTCACGTCATGCCTCATGCCGTACCCCCGCAATGCGAATGTCCCTCTCCTGTTGGTATCGGCATAACGGGGAAAAAGTTTACGAAAAAAAAGGGAGGGAAGAGGAGATTCCGTGCGGGATGGCGGGCGAAACGAAGAGCGGACGCGACCGGGATCGCCTCGGCGAT
>DATHRT010000009.1:0-11776 GCA_035464915.1 Candidatus Limnocylindria bacterium | reverse complement strand
CCGGATCGCGATGGCGTACAGGATCTAGGGAAGCCCCAGCTGAACTACTCCCAGAAGCACGAGGCCGATCCAGTCCGATGTCCCCTGGAACGATCCGAACATGAAGGGCAGAACAGCGATAGCCGCGAGCACGTTCCCGAGGAATACCGATTCCATGGGAGATCCGGATTTCTGCCTGCGCAGGAAGAGGGCGAGCCATCCGTAGCTGAGGCCGCTTCCCAGGGCGACGATGTTCCCCCAGAACCCCGCGGTCGTCAGGCGGTCGAAGAAAAAGAGCGCCATGCCGGCGAGGGCGAAAAGGATCGTCGCCCAGTCGAGGCGCGACGCCCGCTCCCCCAGGAACCATGCCCCGAAGAGGGCGGCGTGGATCGGGGCGGTGTACTGCAGCAGGATGACGTTGGCGGCGGTGGTCATCTTGTTGGCCACGACGAACGACAGGACGGTGCACGCATACGCGACGGCTCCGCCCACCTGGTCGAAGGACCACGTGAAGGACATCTGGCGGAAAACAATGCGGATCAGGACGGCCGCAATGGCGCTGCGCATGCCGGCGATGGCCATCGGGTGCCAATGCACCACCTTGATGAGGGTTCCCCCCAGGCTCCACAAGAACGCCGCGAGGAGGAGCAGGACAAGGGCGCGGGGGCGTTCCCGGTTCGGATTACCGTTCCTCATGGGGAATCCCCGGGGCGCGCCATTCCTCTTACGGTGCTTCCTTCCAGGGCATGAAGATTTTCTGGAACTTCTTCTCGTAGAAGGCTTTCAGTTCGGGAAAGCGCTCCGTATTCGGTGTGAACAGGTTTCCGCCCAGCGCGAATATCCCGAAGACGATGAGAAAGGAGAATGTGGCAAACGCCGTCCAGAACGGTTTCGATTTCCCTTCCATTGCCCAGCGGGGCAGCCTGACGCCGAACACGCCAAGAGAGAGGAGCGTTCCGTGTATCAGGTGGAAAGCGGCGCTCACCCCGTAGGCCAGGAGGTAGGGGTAGAAAACCCAGGGCCAGAACTTGATGCTGAAATAGACGAACGAGAAATCGGCCGGGAATCCCTCCAGCAGGCCGGGCACCCGAGTGCCGGATATATGGCCCGGGATGATCAGGAGGATGATGTAAGCGCACCACCGGTGCAATCGCATCCGCAGAGGCGGGACGAAGCGCTGCCCCTTCGGGTCGAAATATTTTTTTGCCCTGCGCCAGATGCGTAAAAGGCCTGCCCAGGCGTGTACGGTTGCCGCCAGGAGGACCACGATGATCTCGACGGGGGGGAACTGGTAATACCACCGTACCGTGTTCTGAAAGGAGTCGTAGGTCGTCTGTCCCGTGCTTGCGAGAATGGTGTTCGAAAGGTGAAGAACGAGAAACGTGGCGAACAGAAGGCCCGAACCCGCCTGGATGCGGAACAGCGTTAGATCCGGAATGGCTGTTTTTGTCCGGGGACTGGGCATCTTTCTTTTATAGTCTCCACCGGACGAAAAGAGAAGTAAGGATCCGCTCCGCGAACCGGGGATCCTGCCGATCCGCTACGGATACAGCTGCGCTGCCGCCCACCCATCGGGCGTACGGCCGTACCGGAGGCGGTCGTGGAGGCGGTTTTCGCGGCCCGTCCAGAACTCGAAGACGCAAGGGATGACGCGGTATCCCCCCCAGTGGGGCGGGCGGGGGACGGGGCCTCCCTCGTGGCGCATCTCGATATCCCGCACCCGTGCGGTAAGCGTCTCCGTGGACGGGAGGGGGCGGCTCTGCTCCGAAGCCCACGCGCCGAACTGGGCGCCCCTCGGTCGTCCCGCGAAGTAGGCGTCCGATTCTTCCGGGGATGTTTTTTCCGCAACTCCCTCGATCCGAACCTGGCGGTTCAGGGGTTCCCACCAGAAGAGAAGGGCCACTCGGGGGCAAGCCGCGATTTCCCCTCCTTTGGCGCTTTCGTAGTTCGTATGGAAGACGAATCCCCGCCGGTCGAAGGAAGAAAGAAGCACCATCCGCGCCGCGGGGATTCCGCCGGCACGTACGGTCGAAAGGCACATCGCGTTCGCAATCCCGAGGGGGGAGAGACACGCCTCTTCATACCATTCGCGGAACCGATCGAACGGATCAAGGTTTCTCCCCTTGTGTTCCATTCTCTTCTCGCTCCTCCTTCCCGAATTCCGGGAACGCTTGGCCCGTTGCATCCCCTCCGGGGGAACCGGCGCATTTTGCTACCGCCGGGCGAAGACCGCTTCCGCTTTTTCCCTGCCGAAGTCGATGAGTTCGCGCGCGCGGTACATTTCGTACGCGCTGCAGATGTCTCGCGGAATTTCGATCACCACGTCGGGCATATAGGTCGCCAACTGGAACCTGGCGATCATGTTCTGCATGATGTCCATCGAACGGAACATGATATCCATCAGCCCCATGTCTTCTTCCCTGATATTCCTTTGATGGGTAAGGTCGGCGATGAATGCGGCGATCCGTTGGCGAAGGCTTCCTTCCTCCTCGTCGTCCCGAACCGCCTCCCAATCGGGGGACTGCAGATCACCCGCCGGCTCTGCGCTTGCGTTCACGGCGACCGTCAGATCCGTGTGAACGTGGAGGGTCGGGCCGATCGGGACGGGATTGACAAGGCCGCCGTCCACGAGTTGCCGATCATGCAGTGTATGGGGGGTAAAAATCATGGGAATCGCAATCGAGGCCCGGATCGCGTCGAAAAGGGGACCCCGGGAAAGCCAGACCTCCTTGCCGTTCTGGATATCCGTGGCCACCGCCGTATAGGGAACGGGGAGGTCTTCTATGTTGCGATCCCCGATCAGTTCCTTGAGCGCGCCGATCACCCGTTCGCCCTTGAACAGCCCCGTGCTTCCGAAGGAAAGATCCAGAAGACGGATCACGTCCAGACGCTGGAGACTGGTGACCCACCGGGTATAGTCGGTAAGCTTGCCCGCCGCATAGACACCGCCGATCAGGGCACCCATGGAGGAACCGGCAAGGGAGCGGATTTCGTAGCCGTTATTGACGAGGCAGTCGATAACCCCGATGTGGGCAAGCCCTCTGGCACCACCGCTGCCCAGCACGAGCGAGACGGTGAGGTTGGGGTGCGCCATCTTTATTGTCTCCTGCCAACGGCGATGGGTGAAATCTCCCCCCGGAACCGGATCTGGTCCCCTGACCCCCGGGTTGCCCTCGCGGTGCTTTCTTTGGGCAAATGATACCGCATTCCGGGCTTGTTCTGTGCGGGAATGGGTTCTATCATACCGGGAACCCCGCAGGCTCATCTGTGGTTTTGTGCTTTTCGTTTATTGGGATTATGATTGACAGGGGTTGCTGCGCAACGGACGAAGACGGCATGAGGTCCCGATAGGGGACACCTTCCGGTGGAGAGAACAATCAACGCGTACGGGGAGGAGAAGAGATCATGAAAAAGCTGGCGATTTTGTTGTTTATCATTGCTCTGGTTCCGGCTGCCATTGCATCGGATCTCTCCAAGGCAAAGGAGGAAGGAAAAGCCAACTTTTACGCCAATATCACGGCGGTGGAACCGATCATGGAGGCGTTTACCGCCGCCAAGGGAGTAAAGGGCGTTTACACGCGAATCTCCACCTCCAAGTATCTCGCCACCGTGCTCACGGAGTTTGAAGCCGGCAAGCTGGAGGCCGATGTGCTCCAGGGGCCACTACCGATCCTCAAGACGTTGAAGGAGAAGGGGGTGCTTGCTGCGTACCGGTCCCCCTCTGCCGCCGGGTATCCCGAATGGGCGCGGGGAGACGACACCATCATGCAGTTCGGCATCGAGTATGTCGCCCCGATATACAATAAGAATTTGGTCAAGCCCGGGGACGTTCCCAAGAGTTACCAGGATCTGACCGACCCGAAATGGCACGACAAGATCGTCATGCCGGACCCATCGTCGCACGCCACCACCATCAGCTGGCTTGTGGGTTTGAAGGAAGCGAAGATTTTCGCAACCGACGAGGAATGGATGAACTTCGTCAACGGGCTCGCGGCCAACAAGCCGATGTTCGTCAAGTCCTTCGGCCCCACTCCGGCTCCCGTGGAAAGCGGCGAGAAGCTTCTGGCCATTTCCATGCCCAAGTACATTATCACCCATGCACCGGCGCCGCTCGGCTGGGCCAGGGTCGACACCCTTCTTGGCACGCCTCGTGGCGTGGCGATTGCCGCCAAAGCGCCTCATCCCGAGGCCGCCCGGGTATTCCTGGACTACTGGTTGTCGAAGGACGCCATGAAGCTCCTTGCGGACAAAGTGGGCGAGTACGTGTTGGCCCCCGGCGTATTCCCGCCCATCGACGGCATCAGCGAGGCCAAGGTCCTTCCTATCCGCGAACTGTCGGATGAGGAAATCCGCGCGTGGGGAGAGAAATTCAAAACGATCTTTTTCGCCAAGTAAGCGAAAACCCCCGCGTCACACTCGAACAGGAACATCCACACTCCCGGGGCCAAGGATAGCAAGGACCCGGGAGTTTTTTAGTTGAGGGACTTATGGAAATACGGATCAACGACCTGACCAAGGATTTCTATTCGGAGGGCAAGCGGATCCGGGCCCTGGACCATGTCGACCTCACCATCCCCGCCAACCAGATATTCACCCTTCTGGGCCCAAGCGGTTGCGGCAAGACCACGCTTTTGCGGTGCATCGTGGGGTTGGAGTCGCCCGATTCGGGCGAGATCGCCATCGGGGACGAGATCGTATTGTCCAAGGAGAGGGATATCTTCGTGCCGCCGGAAAAGCGGGGACTGGGGATGGTTTTTCAGACCTACGCGATCTGGCCGCACATGAATGTTTTCGACAACGTGGCCTATCCCCTGAAAAGCCGAAACACGCCAATGGAGGAAATACGGACCCGGGTGGCCAAGGCGCTTGCCTTCGTGCAGCTTACCGGATTCGAAAACCGCCCGTCGACAAAGCTCAGCGGCGGGCAGCAGCAACGAGTGGCCCTGGCACGGGCGTTGGTCGCCGAGCCCAAGGTCATTCTCTTTGACGAACCCTTGAGTAACCTCGATGCCAAGCTCAGGGAAGAGACCCGAAAGGAACTGCGCCGTTTTCTCACCGAGCTGAAAATCACCGCGGTATACGTGACCCACGACCGGGTCGAGGCGCTGGCCCTCTCGGACCGGATAGCGGTCATGCGTGCCGGCAAGATCGTCGAGATAGGCGACCCCAAGAAAATCTATTTCCGCTCCGACAGCCGGTTTGTGGCCGATTTCATCGGTCGAGCCAACCTGATCAAGGGAAGGGTCGTGATGCTCGAAGGCTCGCACGCCGTCATCGACACGGAAATCGGCACGATCGTCGGTCTGAACAGCCAGAAGATCGCACCCGGCCAGGAGGCGATGTTGTGCGTGCGCCCCGAGTTCATCAAACTGGCGGCAACCGACGCGGCGGGTGGGAGAAACATCTTTCGGGGGAAAGTGGAAACGCTTCTCTTTACCGGAGAGGCCTATGAGGGCGAGATCCGGATAGGCAACACGCTGGTCACCACCACGATTTCCCCCACCGTCAATGTCGTGGAAGGAGGCGAACTGTATCTCTCCTTCGACCCCGACCACTGTTTCCTGCTGCCGGCCTAAACGCTGCCATGGGGAAAAGATCGCCGCTTACACCAACCCTGATTGTCATTGTCGGCCTTCTGACGATCAGCCCCGTACTGATGCTCGTGGTCGGGAGCTTTTCGGAAGGGTTTGGCGGTTTCGGGAACTTCACGGTCGACAAGTACGTCGAGGCCTATACCGACCCGGAGCTTACCGTCGTCCTCTTGAATACGTTGATTTTCACATTGGGGTCGGCCGCCGTTGCCACGATGCTTGCGCTGTTCCTGGCCTATATGAACAGCAGGACCAACATTCCCTTCAAGTTCTTCTTCGGGATCATCTCCATTGTTCCGATGATGATCCCGCATATTCTTTTTGCGGTCAGCTGGGTTCTCCTCCTCAACCCCAGCAACGGGATCCTGAACCGGCTACTGATGGATCTCTTGGGACTGAAAACCGCGCTTTTCAACATCTATTCGCTGTCGGGAATGATCCTTGTCGAGGGTCTTCTGGACCTGCCTATCGCCTATCTGATCATCGCGCCCGCCATGAGCGCCTTTGACGTTTCGCTGGAGGAATCTTCCAAAGTATGCGGGGCTTCCGCTCTGCGCACGCTCACCCGGGTGACGCTGCCGGTGCTGCGGCCCGCCATATTGGCCTCGGTGATCCTTGTCATCGTCAGGTGCCTCGCGTCTTTTGCCGTGCCCTCGGTCATCGGCATGCCGGGAAGGATCTACGTGCTGGCTACCCATATCTACCGGATCATCTCCACGGGATTTGCCGCCGATTACGGCAAGGCTGCCGCCGTGGGCATGAGCGCGCTTGCCGCATCGATCCTTCTGATCTACCTGTACCGCTATCTGACCTCGGAGAGCGGGAAATACGTCACCATATCGAGCCGGGGGTTCAAGCCTGCCCTCATCGATCTGAAGAACTCCAAGTATCCCTTGATGGGCGTCGTCGGGCTGCTGTCGTTCGTGCTCATTGTGCTGCCGGTTATGGTGCTCTTCTACACGTCCATGCTTCCCTACGTCATGGTGCCGACGGCAAAGGCATTTTCGCAGATGAGCTGGAAGAACTGGGCAGAGGTGCTCCGTGACCCGATATCGCTGCTGGCGCTGAGAAACAGCGTCACGCTCGGCGTGGTGGGGGCCACCCTGGGAGTGATCCTCTCGATCTTCGTCTCCTACGTCATCGTCAAGGTGCGCACTACGGCGTCCGGCATCCTGGAGTCGCTGAGTTTTCTGTCTTTCTCCTTTCCCGGGATCGTCATCGGGGTGGGGTTCATGTGGTTTTTCGTCCGAACGCCTCTTTACGCCACGATATGGGCGCTTCTGATAGGGTACATAGCCACCTATCTGCCTTACGGGATCAGGCCCCTTTCCAGCGCTTTCGTCCAGATTCACAGCCACCTGGAGGAATCCTCCCGGGTCTGCGGGGCAAGCTCCTTCGCCACATTGCGGCACATCGTGATCCCTCTTTTGATACCCGGGATCCTATCGGGCTGGATTCTCATGGCGACCATGTTCGTGCGGGAACTGACGCTTTCGGTGGTTCTTTCCCGGCCGGGGTCGGAGGTGCTGGCGGTACAGATACTGCGATTTGCCGAAGATGGCCTGTGGGGCAGGTTATCCGCTCTGGGCATCATCATGATTTTCATCTCTTCGCTTCTTGTCACCGCGGCTTCGATTCTCGGGAGAAAACTGACAAATAGGGAGGCTCTGGAAACATAGCGATTACGCCCGCACGGCAGCGCCCGGATGGCCGGGATGATCAGCGGCGGAATCGGGCGAGGATCGTTGAAAAATCGAATGTTTTCTGTCGGTTCGGGGACCGCGATTTCCCGTGCATGCGCGGCTTGATGGGGACGTTGGTGACGTTGGAAATGTCCATCGAGGGAGGTTTTCGTTCGACCCGGAGGAAAAACAGATCCGAACGCTTCGCGATCATCTGCACGGTGTCGGACAGGAAATTCGTCGTATCGTATCCTTCCACCGTCGTGACCCCCGTCCCCCACCGGGGAAAGATCGAGAACGAATAATACCCCCTGGGCGTCTCCACCACCTCGATTCGCTCGATCTGCTCGAACCGGAGAAACGAACCTTGGAGATTCTTCGGGAGCATCGTTCCGGAAAAAATGATTTTCCTCTCCGCCATGTCGAACGTGCACTCCACTTCCTGGAAGTCGATGACCATCGGTTTCTCCGTGATTCTTGCGATCTCGTCGACCAGCTTCTGTACCTCTCGGATCTTTTCCCGGATGATCATGCTGCTTCCTCCCTGGTCGTAAAGATCCCCGTATATTGGTACCGTCGAGGAATCCCGAAGCTCGAGGAAGACTTCCGACACCGCGGACACGGACCGGTAATAGGTGTATCCCCCGCCGTCCAGTCCAATGCGGATGATCGGAGCGCTGATCTGGTGATGGATCTTCAGAATCTGGCGGTAGGGGATCGTCTGTTCCGCTTTCGAGAAAAGTCGGGGGCGTACCGTGACCTCTCCCCAGGTCCGGTCGAAGAACACCGCCTTCACCGGGGGGATGATCCGTCCGAAGAAGAAATCGAAAGGGGATGAGCTGATCGTAAAGGTCGATCTTGTCTTTGTGATCCGCACGCCCGTTCCTTCGCCCTCCGAGCGGGACTGTCCCCCGCTTTCTTTAGCCCCTTTTGATATACGATGCCCCGGAACCGGTTTCTTTTTGCCCCTCCTCCATCATGGGGGAAGGTGCCCGGTTTCCGCAACCGGCGAGGGGAAAGGGCGGAAATATTGGTCCCCGAAAGAGGGTATTTATTGCTATCGTATTCAGGTTACCTATCCTCCGAAGGATTTTGGGCCTTACGAAAGAAACTGTCATGAATCCGATGGGTCCCAGGCGTCGATTCGCTTCCCGAGGCAGAAGGCTGCCCGTCGATGAAGTCGAATCCGAGTTCCCCCTTTCCGAAAAATCCTCCCCGAAAAAGGGTTCGACCAGGGGAAAAATGTATCTTATCGGCGCCTCCGTCCCTCTTCTGGTCGCCGTCGTGTATCTGGGAGCCCTCTACTCGCAGGGCGGGAAGCTCTTTTACAGTGAAGTGTACCCCCCTCCTCTGTTCCGGCAGGTGGTGGAAGGAAAGACCATGGACCAGGTGCTGGAATTTCTCGGTCCGCCGACGAGGCTGGGAGCAGACGAGGACGTCAACCAGTGGGTCTACGAACCGGGACCCTTCGATTTCTCCTTGTACCCCTACCTTCTGTGGAAGACCCCGATTATGAAAGGGAAGATTGTTCTCGATCCGGTGGGGAAAAAGGTTCCCCGGAGAATCCTCGTGCGGTTCGATAACAAAAAGGGGATTTCCCCGGAGGCAAAAGGGGGACCCCGGCCGCCGGACGGGTTCCCATATCCCAAGGCGAAAATAACGATCGAATACTGAAGGATATCAACTCTCTTTCCCCCTCTCGGCGTCAGGTCTTCCCGTCATATCCGCTTTTGTTGCATCCACCGGGAACCGCGGCCCCCATGCAGGGTACTAAGGGTACTAAGAGAATAGCATCCCAATCCCGCTTTTCATGGGAAGGACCCCCCCTATGACCATGTTTCCCTTCGATTGCGAAAGGAAACGGTTTTCCGGCATCCTCCTGATCTTCTTGTTTGTCCTTTTTCCGGGCCTTTTCCTCCTTCCGTTGTCCGGAACGGCCCAGACTCCGGAGAAAACAATCACGATGCCGGACGCCGGCCGTGCGGAGGCAGGCAGGGAGGTGACGCTGCCCGCCTCGGAAGAAGAGATCGACAAGGAGATCGTCCGGTTGCAGGCCCGGCTGCGGGAGACCCGGTCGCAGACGAACTCTTCTCCGGGGGAAGGTATCCCCGGGGAAGGAAACGGCCTGGGAGCCGCTCTGCCGGAGGAGGTCACCGAGTGGCAGCGCCTGAACTTCGAGACCGTTTATCTCCTCGAGAATCATCTGAACTCCCTGCAGGACCTGAAGGAAATCCGGAAAGCGAGCAGGGAACGTGCCACCGAACGGAATGAATGGAAGGGGTTCGCGGAAAAGCCCCCTTATCCCGTCTCCTTCCTGGAAGGCCTGTACGCCGCCATCAGGGACAAGCAGTTCGAGAAGCAGATGGCGGAGGTCAAGCGGGAGATCACCGAAGGCCAGTTGCGGGAATCCCTGAGGAACCTGGAGAAGGCCGGGAAGGATCTCCGGGACGCGGAGGAGCGCATCGTCTCCGGCCCGGAAGGGGAGCCGAAGATACGCGCGATGTGGCTTCGCGATCTTGTCAAAAGGCGGTACGAGCTGGCGGAGGTGGGCGCCCTTTCCCTGGAAACGCAACGACTTGTGCTCGACGAGGACCTGGACGGAAAGCAAGACTATCTCCCGTTTCTCGAACGCCAATACCGGCTCGCCGAGTCCGTGTCTCCCCTTTCCCGGGTGGACCTGGAGCAGAAGCTACAGGAGTTGGCGATTCCGGCGAAATCCCTGAACGACCGGTTGACCCGCGCATTGGGGGAAGAGGAGGAAGCGCGCCAGGCTCTGGAAAAGGACCGGGACGCGATGCACCGCGCCCAAGAAAGCGTCCCCCCCGGGCGGGAGCCCGCGCCGGAACAGAGGAAAACGCTCGATCACCTGAAATCCGCCCTGGAGGCGGAAAAAGCCCTTCTCGACACGGCCCGGCTGAAGGTGGACATTACCAAGGGGATGCTCCGCCAGTTGGCCGTCGAACAAAAGGTCTGGGAAGACCGGTACCGGCTGGGCGAAAAAGGGGACCCGCAGGAGATCCGCAAGCTGTCCGCAGAAAACCGGCAGACGCTTCAACATAGCCGCCTCTGGAAAAACAGCCTGGAGGACGGCCTGGACAAACTGGCCCCCGTAGTCAGCGGGCAACGGGAAAAATTGTCGTCCGGAGGGCTGTCGAATGGGGAAGAGCAGGTGACGCGAACGTTCGTCACCGCGTATGCGGACCGGGAGGTCCTGTATCGCCAGGCCCTGAAAGCATTGAACCGCACGGAAAGGGTGGGGGAGCGATGGGCGAGCGATCTCGACGCCCTGGAAGAACGGTTGTCGAGCCGCCTCGGGATCATGGACCGGCTGAAGTCCCTGTCCGCCCTCCTCCTGCAGGCATGGGATACCGAGCTGTACGTCGCGGAAGAATCGGCTATCGTGGAAGGCCGGAAAATTTCCCGTCCGATCAGCGTCACCACGGGGAAGATCGCCAAGGCGCTGTTCATTCTCGTTCTGGGCGTTTGGGCGGCGCGGCGGTTGAAAAGGCCTGTGGAGCGGTTCGTGGTCAGGCGGTTCGGAACGGACGAAAGCGCGGCGATGCAGGTCGGCAGAAAGTGGTCCTTCTTTACGTTCATCGCCCTGTTCACCATCGCCCTGGCGTCGGTGAACGTCCCATTGGCCGTATTCGCTTTCTTCGGCGGTACGCTGGCGATCGCGGCCGGTTTCGGCGCGCAGCATCTCATCGGGAATCTCCTAAGTTCCGTGATCCTTCTGTTCGACCGCACCGTTCAGGTCGGCGATGTCGTGGAGATCGACGGGCACCGGGGACGGGTAACCGAAATCGGCATGCGGAGTTCGTCGATCCTGCGCTTCGACGGCGTGGAGATGCTGGTACCGAACAGCCAGTTCCTGGAACAGCGAGTGACGAACTGGACGCACTCCAGCAAGCAGGTGCGATACGAAATCGCCTTGGGCGTTGCGTATGACTCGCCGACGCAAAAGGTATCCGATCTTATCCTTAAGGTGGTGAAAGAGGACCCCCACACGCTGACGAACCCGGCCCCCTTCGTGTTCTTCGAGGAGTTCGGCGAAAGCGCCCTGATGTTCCGGGTCTACCTGTGGCTCATTCTGGAGACCGACGAGGAGAACCGCGTGGTATTAAGCAATATCCGGCACCGCATCAAGAAGGCTCTCGATGAGGCAGAAATCGTCATCGCCCTGCCGCAGCGGGACGTTCACCTGGAGGCGATGCATCCCATTCCGGTCCAGGTTGTCGACCCGCAACGTACCCGGGTGCCCGAACATCGCACCGGTTCGTTGCGCGAACGAAAATAACTAGCGCGTATCGTCCGGGGAATTTCTCCGGGAGGGTTCCCACGGCTCCCCGCCTTCGTTCCTGTCACTACCGGGTGGGTCGGAAAGGAAGGGGTGACGGAATCGGGCGAACAGGGCGGAAAGACGGAATCGCAGTCCGTTCGGGCTTTAGGCGTGGGTCACGGCCGCCAGGAGCATAAAAAATCCGGCGATGATGATGGCCGCCATCAGGATTACGCTGGAGAAGT
>DATHRT010000008.1:0-2465 GCA_035464915.1 Candidatus Limnocylindria bacterium | reverse complement strand
TTCGTGGGTCCCCCTGCACTTCTACGCGGCCAACATCGGGCTGATCGGGATGGTGGCCACGGCCCCGGAACGACCCTCGACGGGGTTCGCCCTGTTCGCCGGTCTGTCCGTCGTGTCGGTGGCGATGTTCGTGGTCAACATCGGCGCGACGATGCTCATTGCACCGGCGGAGGTGGAGGAGGAAGAGGAGGAGGAGATTGCCGTGCATCCGCAGGCGGCGCCTGCCCCGTCCCCCCCTTCTCCCCCGCAGGTGGATATCCACCCCGACATGCGGGTGGGGGAGATCCTGACCCGGTGGCCCCAGACGGTGGAGGTCTTCGTGGCGAACGGGTTCGCCTCCCTGGGGAACCCCGAGCACCGGGAGCAGGTGAAGCAGATCCCCATCACGCTCCGGATGGCGTGCCAGCGGCACAACGTCGATCTCGATCCGATGGTCGCCCTGCTGATTTCCGCCGCCGGGGGAACGCCGAGGCCGCCCGCTGCCGCCGCGGGCATCCGGGCCGGCGCCACCGGAGGAGCGGGGCGCAGGGAGAAACTCTCCCGCGGGGAGCCGATCCGCGCGGAGAACATCCTGGGCGACATCCTCTCGGCCTACCCGGAGACCGAGAAGGTGTTCCGGAAGTATTACGGAGACGGGTGCTTCTCCTGCCCCGGCCAGGCGACCGAGAGCGTCAAGCAGAGCGCGATGATGCACAACGTGAACGAGAAGCAGATACTGACCGATTTGAACCGGGCGGCCGGCTTTTAAGCTGGCGGAAGCGGAGGGCGCAATGATCGACCGGATGCAGGAACTGCTCGAGGCGGAGCGCGCGGGGGTGAAATGCCTCGCGGCGATGGCGGATCAGACCCCGGAGGGGGAGAAGAAGGAATTCCTGGTGTTCCTCCGGAACGACGAGGGACGGTTCTGCGCCGGGCTGCACCGGCTCATCCGGGAACGGGAGGGAACCCCCACCGACCGGACCGGGACCTTCGCGGACAAGGTCCTCGCCCTGGAGGGGGAGGCCGAGCGGCTGGCACTTCTTGTCAAGGGGCAGGCGTGGGTCGTCCGAAAGATCGGCGAGATCCCGACCGCAGAGATGACCCCGGACGAGAAATCGTTCTTCGACGACATGCACAAGGCGCACGTGGTCAACATCGAGGCGTGCCGGAAATACCTTCCCCCCGAAAAATAGGCCGGAAGGATACCCGGCATTGAACGAAGGGGCGAAACGGCCGGGAGGGACAGGAGTCCTGATCACGGCAGCGGCGTTCGTCATCATCGTGGCGGGGATGCGCGCTGCGGCTCCGATCCTGGTGTCGATGCTCCTGTCAGCGTTCATTGCGGTCGTCAGCGGGCCGCCGCTGTTCTGGCTCCGGCGAAAGGGCATCCCCAAACCGCTCGCCCTGGTGATCGTGATCGCGACCGTAATCGCCATCGGGATGATCCTGGCGCTTCTCGTGGGAACATCCCTGGACGACTTTTCCCGTGAATTGCCCGTCTATCAGGAGCGCATCAAGGAGCAGGCGACCGCGCAGCTTGCGTGGTTGGGGCGGCTGGGCATCGACGTATCCAACCGGGGGCTGCTGAAGGCGTTCGACCCCGGTGCCGTCATGAATATGGTTGCGCGCATCCTCACGGGGTTGGGCGGAGCGCTCACCAACGCTTTCCTGATCCTGCTCACGGTGATTTTCATCCTGTTTGAGGCGTCGAGCTTCCCCGCAAAACTGCGCGCCACTTTGGCCGACCCGAACCGGTCGTTCGAAACCATCGACACGTTCCTCGACAACGTCCAACGGTACATGGCCATCAAAACGACAGTTAGCCTGGCCACGGGGATCACGATAGCGGCCTGGCTCGCAATCCTGGGCGTCGACTACCCCTTGTTGTGGGGCACCCTGGCGTTTATGCTCAACTACGTGCCCAACATCGGGTCGATTCTGGCGGCCGTGCCGGCGGTCCTCCTTGCCTTGCTCCAGCTTGGCGCCGGCCCGGCGCTGCTTGCGGCATCGGGATACCTGGTGGTGAACGTCTTGATCGGCAACGTGATCGAGCCGCGGATCATGGGGCAAGGCCTGGGTCTTTCGACGCTGGTCGTATTCCTGTCGCTGGTGTTCTGGGGATGGGTTCTGGGACCGGTCGGCATGCTTCTGTCCGTTCCTTTGACCATGACCTTGAAGATCGCACTCGACAGCAACCAAGATACGCGATGGATCGCCGTCTTGCTGGGACCGGAAGTGCCTGTCGAAGCGGTTTCGCACGCCCTCCCGAAAAACCCGAACCGCGAGCCGCCCGAGGAGGGCCCGCCCTCCTGAACGGGTATGCCGAAAATGGCTCCCCGCCGCCGGGTGACCCACATCCGGGCGCACGACCGAGGGGCACGCCGCAGGGGAGAAAGAGTTCTTAGGAACGTCCCGGTTCTTAGGTGGTATTCTTTTAGAGGAAATCCGCTACCGGGAGGACGCGCCATGTACACAGCACAGTGGAA
>DATHRT010000007.1:0-5323 GCA_035464915.1 Candidatus Limnocylindria bacterium | reverse complement strand
GACCTGGTACCCCCAGGAGCCGTAGAACGGGTGCTCCATCACGGGGAGAAACTCCACGTGGGTGAAGTTCATCCGCGTGAGGTATTCGACCAGGCGCGGCGCCAGCTCCCGGTAGGAGAGCATCCGGTTCCCTTCCTCGGGAACCCGCATCCAGGAGCCGAGATGCATCTCGTAGATCGAAATCGGGCGGTCGGCGCCGTTGTTGCCGCTCCGGCCCTTCATCCAATCCTCGTCCTCCCATTCGTACCAGAGGTCCCACACGACGGACCCGGTGTCCGGCGGCAGCTCGCCGTGGAAGGCGAACGGATCGGCCTTGTCGTACCGGTATTCGCTCGCCCGGGAGATGACGTGGTACTTGTAGGCGCTCCCCCGCATGACGCCGGGGATGAATCCCTCCCAGATCCCGGACACCCCCTTTGCCCGGAGGGGGTGGGAACCGGTGTCCCAGCCGTTGAAACTCCCGGTGACGAAGACTTCCTTTGCGTTGGGGGCCCACACGGCGAAGTAGGTCCCCTCCTCGCCGTCCACGGTCATGAAGTGGGATCCCAGTTTTTCGTACAGCCGGTAGTGGCTCCCCTCGTTGAAAAGGTACAGGTCCTGGTCGTTCAAAAGAGACACGTCGTATCGCATGGGTCTATCCTACCTCCTCCCTGATCGGCTTCCGTTCCTGCCCCGCGGGGTATGCCGGCTGGGTCCTCTTCCCTTTCCGGAGACGGTCCACTTCCCGAAGGACGCGGACCACCTGGGGCATCTCGCGGATCTCCTCGAACCCGTGGCGGGCCTTCCGGAGCCAGTTCGGCCGCTCCTTCGAGGTTCCGGGCACGTTCTGCGGGTTCGTTTCGAGGTACAGATCCTCGAGGTTGACGATGACGACGCCGGCCCTGCTCCCCGCCAGGAACGAAAGACAGGCTGCGAGGACCTCTTCCGCCCCCGATCCGGAACTTTTTAGGCATCCCTGCCGGCGAAGGAAGGCCGCGAGGGCCCCCGTTACCCGGGAGCGCATCTTTCTTTCCTCCCGGCCCCCCTTTTCGTCGAGCAGGCCGAGTGCAAGCCGGTCGTCGATGTCCCGCCCTTCCCAGAAGGAAGCGAACGGGGGCATGTCGTGGGTGTTCATGCAACCCAGGGACCCCGCCGGTACGGCTGTAAGCGCCCGTGCGGGATCCGGGGAAAGGCCGAACTGGACGACGGACATCCGCGACAGGCCGTGTCTCGCCATCGCCGGCCGGACATAGGACGGGACGGTCCCCAGGTCCTCCCCCACGAGGCGGACTCCGTGCCGGTGCGACTCGAGGGAAAGGATGGCGTACATCTCCTCGGCCGGGTACCGTACGTAGGTCCCCTCCCGGGCGGTCATCCCCTTCGGAACACAGAAAAACCGGTGCAGGCCCATCACGTGGTCGATCCGCAGGATCCCCGCGTGGCGGAACTGGTGGCGCAGGCATTCCCGGAAGTACCGGTATCCCCCGTCGCGGCTTCGCACGGGGTGGAGGGGCGGGAACCCCCAGTCCTGCCCCTGGGTGAAGAAGTCGTCGGGCGGCGCCCCCGCGGAGACATCCAGGACGAACAGATCGCGCCGCCGCCAGACATCGTAGCTGTCGTAGCTCACACCGAGCGGCAGATCCAGGTAGAGCGCCTCTCCCCGCTCCCGGAACCGCTTCGAAATCGTGTGAAACTGCTCGCCTACGACCCATTGTGCGTAGAGATGGTACTTCTTCGCCTTCTCGTCATACGCATCCGGCATGGTCGCCCCGTCTTTAAGCGGCTGGGGCCAGGCGGCCCAGGGGGCCCGCTGCCTCTCTCCCGTCGCCCGGAAGGAAGCGTATTCTTCCGCCTCGGGATTATCCGCTAAAAATTCCCGGAACGCCTCCCGACGCGCGGGATCGTTCCCGGAGAAAAACGACAGGGCCAGTTCCTCGATGACCTTCCGCTTGAGGGCCATCCCGCGCCCGTAGTCCACGAGCGGAGCAGATCGCAGGGAAGCGACCTCCGCCCGGAACCCGGGGGAGGAGAACAGCTCCCGGGCCGGGGCGCATGCAGTGAATTCGGGGACGCGGGTGACGTCCAGGTAGAACTCGTTCCAGAACAGGCGGCTCGCCGGGGCGTAAGGGCTCGGGTTGAACGGCTCGGAGAGAAACGCGGCAAGCAGCGGCAGTGTTCCGACCACGTTTCCCCCCATCCCGGATACCCACTCCATCAGGGAGGAAAGATCGGAGAGGTCGCCGCTCCCCAGGCTTTTTCCGGAGGAGAGGGCGTAGAGGGGGAGGAAGACCCCCCACGACTTTCCCTCTTCGCCCCCACCGGGTCGGTACGCCTTGCGCGGGGCGGAAAGCAACAGGGTTTCCGAAGTCTTCCCGCGGATCTCCACCGTCAGAACGTGATATCCCCATGGCAAATTACCCGGAAGGCCGATCGTCTTCATCACGTACCGCTCACCTTCGATTTCCTTCTCCTGCACGGCCGGAAGGCGGGAAAGGTCGCACGGAAGCTCCCGCACGCTTCCGTCCTCGAGGCGAAGACGGAAGCCGATCCGGGCATCCGACACCGGTTGCGGGAGTCGAACCGGGAGCTCCCCGGAACCGCCGTCCCAGGCCACCACGACCGGATCGCACAGACGGCGCCACCGGGCCTGTTCATACTCCCGCAGCGCGTCCCGGGCGTCTTCCGCCTTCTCAAGCGGCGCCCCGAGCGCGCGAAGAACAGCCAGGATCGTGCGGGGGGAGGCCGTAACCCTCTTGTGAGCGATGTCGTAATAAGCGGACTGGACCCCGTACGCGCGCGCCAGCCGCCCGAGCGGACCCATCCCCCCGGTGTTGGCACCCGCAGCCGTCACTCGGCCGTCTCCAGCAGCTGCAGGATCCCGCGGAGGGGAAGCTTCACCCAGTCGGGACGGTTGTTCAGCTCGTACCCCAGCTCGTAGATCGATTTCTCGAGAAGGTAGACGGAAAGCAGCAGGGAGAGCTCCTCCCTCGACTTCGGGAGAAAAGAAGCCTGGGCGGAAACCCCGAGATACGACGAAAGAAACGCTGCGGAGACCCAGAGGGTCCAGCAGTGCGCCCACGGTTCGAGCCGCAAGGAGTCGTCTAGCCGGAACCCGCCCCCTCCCATCTTTCCGATAAACGGAGCGTTCGCCGCGTAGTGGAAGGAACGGAGCATGCCGGCCACATCCCGCAAGGGGGACCTCTTGATTCTGCGCGAACTCAGGGAGCGGGCCGGTTCCCCCTCGAAGTCGATGATCACGAAGTCCTTCCCCGTGAAGAGAACCTGCCCGAGGTGGTAGTCTCCGTGGACGCGGATCCGCATGGCCGTGATCTTCCGGTCGAGGATCGACCGGAAGCGCTTCAGGATCTTGTCCTGGAGGTCCAGAACCTGCTTTGCCTCCTCCCGAACCGCTTCCGGAAGAGACCGGAGGCGCTTCTGGAGAAGAGGCAGGGTCTGGGAGGTGAGGTTCCGCATCGACTGGTAGAGAGCGCGCTGGTAGTGCGCCGAGAAGGACTCGGGGGCGAAAGCGGGGTTGTCAACGTCCGACGCCAGCGCTACATGCATCTCCGCCGTGCGTTGCCCCATCTGGCGGGCCGAGACGAGGTAAGTCCCGATCAGATCCGCCGCGAGTTCCGGGACCGTCTCGCCGACCAGCATCAGCGCGGACTCTTTCGGACAAGCCTCGGTTTTTGCCTCGGGAGAAAGGGACAACGCTCGTTCGTAAAACCGGCCCAGGTAGTCCAGCGTGTACTTCCAGGCATCCCCCTGGTTGGGCACAAATCCCTGGAGGATGGCGAGCGTCATCGACTCCTCGTGGTTCCTCCGGTATTCCAGCGCGCCCGCCACGGGAGGAATGTGGGGAAAGCGCGCCTTATCCGTCAGAAAGGCGCCGATCTCGAGGTCGGGGTTTTGCCCCTCGTCGAGCTTCCGGATGAGTTTCAGGATCAGCCGATCTCCGAAGAAGACCGAGGTGTTGCTCTGCTCCGCCTTGCTGAGGGAGGAGGGAAGGTGCTCCGATTCCGCTCCCCGGAGGCGCCGGAAGGCCCGCGTGGGGGAAGCCACGACCTCGCCGCGATTCCCCTTGAACCGCCGCCTGTGCCCGATCGCCTGGAGAAAGAAGTCGCACACGTCATGCTCGAGGAAGGCGTCGTAGACGATTCCCTCCAGGCCGTTGTTGCCCCGTTTGACCGTAAGGCGCGCGACAACGGCGTGGGGATGCGACTTCTGCACCTGCGCCGACCGCTCCCCGGAAGCGAAAACGAGAGGGATGTTGTAGAACTCCGGGTCGCCCTCGGTGTAGTCGACCTGTGCCAGGGCAAGGACGGACGGAGGAGACGTGCCCGGAAGCGGGATCGCATCCCGAATAGCCGTGGACTTGATCCGCCGCGCCTTGCCTCCGAACCAGCGGCGCATCTTCAGGTAGTCCGGGAGGATCTTTTCCAGCGAACCTTTTTCCTCCTGCCGGAAAAGGTGCTCCCAGCTTCCCGCCAACGCTATCACCGGCACCTTGCGCTCTTCCGGCACGGGACCGATCTCGTCTTCGGAGAGCCGTATCTTTTCGAGAGCGAACCAGTAGAACGCGTGGGGGCCGAGCGTGAGGAAGTACGGCTGCTCCTTGATGACGGGAAACTCCGTCTGCCCGAACAACTCGACGGGGGTCCTGCCCTGGAAGGCGGAGAGGTCCAGCTCCACAAACTGGGAGAACCGGGAGAGGTTGGCCACGACGAGGATCATCTCTTCCTCGTAGCTGCGGATGAACGCGAGGACTCTCGGGTTTTCCGGGTAGAGAAACTCGATCGTTCCGCGGCCGAACGCCTGGAACCGCTTCCGGAGGGATAGGAGGCGCTTCATGTACCAGAGAGCAGAGCTCGGGTTGTTCTGCCGCGCTTCCACGTTGACCGTCTCGTAATGGTAATCCGGGTCGATGTTGACGGGCAGGTAGAGCCTCTGGGAGGGGGCGCGCGAGAACCCGGCGTTCCGGTCGGCGCTCCACTGCATCGGGGTGCGGACGCCATTGCGGTCCCCGACGTAGATGTTGTCGCCCATCCCGATTTCGTCGCCGTAGTAGATGACCGGTGTCCCCGGCATCGCGAACAGCAGGCTCATCATGAGCTCGATCTTCCGGCGATCGTTGCCGAGCAGCGGGGCAAGACGGCGGCGGATGCCGAGGTTGATGCGCGCCTGCGCATCGGCCGCGTACACGCGGTACATGTAGTCGCGCTCTTCGTCGGTCACCATCTCGAGCGTGAGCTCGTCGTGGTTTCGAAGGAACATCGCCCACTGCGTCGTCTCGGGAATCGGCGGTGTCTGCTGAAGGATGTCCACGATGGGAAATCGATCCTCC
>DATHRT010000006.1:0-9838 GCA_035464915.1 Candidatus Limnocylindria bacterium | reverse complement strand
CGGGATTCCGGCATACGGGTCTTCCCCCCGGCTCCCGGCCCCCCGGTTACCAGGAAGAGTGGACCGTGTAGGTGATGACGACCTCGCCGTTGGCGGGAACCTTCGGGCGAAACTCGATCGTTCGCGCGTCGGTCTTCTTGTACGGCATCGACTTCGACTTCATCTCCCACTGGATCCAGCGATACATGTGTTCGACCACGCGGACTTCGACCTTCTCCTTCTTGTGGTTGCGCACCTTGATCTCGAAGGTTTCCTCCGCCCAATGCTTGTTGGTATCCAGCCGGAAATCCGTCTGGCGCCGTTCGCCGACGAGATCGAAGGCGTTGCCCGTGTAAAGCCGCACGGTTTCGTCCTTCGGCGTATGATCGATCCTGTCCTCGCCGATGAATTCGTTCCGGCCCCGTCCACGTCGCGCCGGCAAGGAGAGTAGCCAGGGTCAGTAGTTTCTTCATGGAGGCCTCCTGAGGTACGAGGGTAAACTCTCGACACCGGTTCCGCAAGAAATGTTCCCGCGGGACGCAACCTCCTCCGGAACGTCCTCAAGCCGTATCGTTCCGCGGAAGGAAGCGAGAAGCCCGATCGGGATCGCATTTTTCCTCTGCCTTGACAAGAAGGGATGCGGCAGGGATACGATCGACCGAATGACGCCTCTGCACCCGGGGGGATTCCGCATTACGATACCACTTGCCGATCGCCACATACGGGAGGAGACGATATCCCCCGGCGCAGGGAATTCTTGTGCACCACATTTTCTTCTTGACAGCGGACCGGGATATTGTATGCTCATAGCATATATTGCTGTTAGCATGAGTATACGTCCTCGACGCAATGTTCGATCGAAAGGGGTTTATCGTGGCTCCCTCCGCACAAATCCTTTCCGCCCGCAGGTCTTTCACACGCCTGGCAAGGTTCACCAATCAGCTCTTGCGGGGGCAATTGACATGCGGTCCGCTCACGATCCAGCAGTTCTATACCCTGGAATCCCTGGAAGGCGGGCCCAGGTCGATGAATGATCTTGCGGCGCAAGTCGGGCTGCATCAGAGCACGCTGACCCGCATCGTCGACCGGCTGGAGCGGGACGGCCTGGTCGCGCGCCGGAGAGATCCGAAGGAGAAACGTCTCGTGGAAGTTACATTGACCGGGGCAGGACGGAAACTGTACCGTGCCTTGGACAGGGAGTGCACGACCGTCGCATCCGAGATGCTGAAGGTGGTGCCGGAGGCACAAAGGAAGGCGTGCGTGGAGGCATTGGACCTGTTGAGCCGATCGATCGACCCCGACAATGAGAAGTTCCAGGCTGTTTTACGGGGGTGCTGCGGCACCAGAAAAGGGGAGGGGAATCGTTGAGGGCGGAATCCGATGCGAAGGGTGCCCCCCCAGGATCGATCGGGTCGGGATGCTGTGGATCGTCCGGACCTGCGGAATCCGGCAAGGTGGATACGGCCGCGTTCCTTACCGGTTGGACGGATACGCCTGCGGGTCCGGTTCCCCGGGTAAAGACGAGCCTCGCTGCGAGCGACGTGTGGGGTCGGTGGAGGATGCGGTGGGGGATCGGAAGGGATCGCTACCGCATCGAGCCGGGCCTCTACTCTGTGGGAACTCCCGGATCGGACTCTCCCGTCCTGGTTACGGCCAACTACAAGATGAGCTTGGATGCCCTCCGCAGAGAGTTGGGAGGTCTCGACGCATGGATCCTGGTTCTCGAGACCGACGGCATAAACGTATGGTGCGCGGCGGGGAAAGGGACCTTCGGAACCGAAGAGGTTGTCCGCCGGGTGAAAACGACTCGGCTTGCAGAGGTCGTACATCACGGCAGGTTGATCCTCCCCCAGCTCGGTGCCCCCGGGGTGGCGGCGCATCGGGTGCGTGAGGAATGCGGATTTTCGGTGGTGTACGGCCCGGTGCGCGCGCGGGATATCCGCCGTTTCCTGGATCAGGGGATGAAGGCTACCCCGGAGATGCGCCGCGTTTCGTTTCCCCTATTTGAGCGGCTTGCCCTCACGCCGGTGGAGCTTGTGGGGTTTCTCAAGCCGTCGGTGTGGGCGTTCCTCGCGCTGTTCCTCCTCGCGGGGGTCGGTCCAGGGATCTTTTCCCCGTCGGCTGCCTGGCACCGGGGACTCTGGGCGTCGGGGGTATGGCTGGCGGGGATTCTGGGCGGTGCTGTCGTCACCCCGGTTCTGTTGCCCTGGCTTCCCGGCCGGGCTTTTTCGGGCAAGGGGGGCCTGGTGGGGGGATTTTTCGCCGCTTGCACGGTCGCCGTCTGGTGGGGAGGGCTCGGCGTGCTCCAGGGGGTGGCTCTCCTGATGGGGCTCCCGGCGATATCCTCATTCGCCGCCATGAATTACACCGGGGCGACCCCTTTCACTTCGCCTTCCGGGGTGGAGAGCGAGATGAGACGGGCGATTCCCCTGCAGGCGGCAGCGGCGGCCCTGGCAGGGGTTCTTTGGGTCGGGTCGGCTTTCACCGGCTGAAAACGATACGGGGAGATCGGACGATATGGAAGGATTGCGATATATAGAAGGTGTCGCCACCTTGCGACTGGATGAGGCGGCGTGTGTCGGGTGCCGGATGTGCGAAATGGTATGTCCCCACGGGGTATTCGCCGTGGACAGGGGTAAGGCCAGGATCCTGGACAAGGACGTGTGCATGGAGTGCGGGGCGTGCGCCAGGAACTGCCCGAGTGGCGCTCTCTCCGTAAATCCTGGCGTGGGTTGCGCGGCCTACGTCATCCAGAGTTGGATCGGGGAATCGAAATCGTTCTGCAATTGCTGACGCGACAGGGCTGCATCGCGAAAGCCTTCATTCCCCATTTCTCGCCAACAGATGACGTATCCGGAACCGTAAGAGGGACGAAAACACAGTGGACCCCTTCGGGGACAGGGGTATAATATATCTATAAATATGCATACGAGCATATGAGGGGGCGGCGGGTCCTATCGTGGGGTTGCGGGAAAGGGAGGAAACATGAAGATCGCGATCGTGGGAAGCGGGTGCCCCAAGTGCAGGCAGATGGCCGAAGTCGTGCATGAGGCCGTGGCGAAGTCCGGGGTGGATGCCGCCATCGCCAAGGTGGAAGACATCCGGGAGATCATGAAACTCCAGGTGTTGATCACCCCTGCGCTGGCCATCGACGATGAGGTGAAGATCTCCGGGCGGGTGCCGACAGTGGAGGAAGTGACATCGCTTCTCGTACCGTAACGGGCACGCGGGATATCAAGTGGTATTTCGGGGCCGGCCTGCTGGCGCTTTTGACCTGGTGGCTCGTGTACCAGGGATTGTCCCCCTTTGCGAAGTGGGTCACCTATTCGCTTTTCTCCCTTTCGCCCGGGACGCGCCTGACCTCCGCGCTGGAATTTTTCCTCTACGAGGCGCCCAAGGTTCTCATGCTGCTGACCCTGGTGGTGTTCGTCGTGGGGGTGTTCCGTTCGTTCTTCACCCCGGAGCGGGCCCGGGGCTTCCTCGCCGGAAAGAGGGAATTCGCGGGGAACGGGATGGCCGCCCTGTTCGGGACCGTAACCCCCTTCTGTTCGTGCTCCGCGGTCCCCCTCTTCATCGGTTTCGTGACGGCCGGGGTCCCCCTCGGGGTGACCTTTTCCTTCCTGATCTCCGCTCCCATGGTCAATGAGGTCGCCCTGGTCCTCCTGTACGGACTCTTCGGATGGAAAATCGCCGCGATCTACCTCGGGATGGGCCTTGCGATCGCGATGATTTCGGGGTGGGCCATCGGCAGGATGGGCATGGAGAGATACGTGGAGGAGTGGGTGTTTGCGAACGCGGTAGCCGAGAGTGGCGTGATTCCCGAAGAGCAGGGGATGCCGTGGGTGGTGCGGTTCCATCTGGGCCTGGATGCGGTCCGCGACATCGTGGGGAAGGTGTGGCCCTACCTGCTCGCCGGAATCGCGGTAGGCGCGGGCATCCACGGGTATGTTCCGGAGAACTTCCTGGCCTCCGTCATGGGGGCGGACGCATGGTGGTCCGTGCCGCTGGCGGTCCTGCTGGGGATCCCCCTCTACTCCAACGCCGCCGGGATCATCCCCATCGTCCAGGCCCTGCTGGGGAAGGGGGCCGCTCTGGGAACCGCCCTCGCCTTCATGATGTCGGTCATCGGGCTGTCCCTGCCCGAGATGGTCATCCTCCGGAAAGTGCTGAAGCCGCGCCTGATCATCACCTTCGCGGGCGTCGTCGGCACGGGGATTCTCATCGTGGGGTGCCTGTTCAACCTCGTGATGTAAGAGGGCGACGGCCCTCCCGTTTCACGGCACCAGCAGGATCTTCCCCGTGGTCTCGCGGCCCGCCAGCTTCCGGTGGGCTTCCCCCGCCTCCGCCAGGGGAAAGGTTTCCCCGATGCGCACGTTGAGCTTTCCCTTGGCCACCCATCCAAGAACCTCGTCCGCCCGCGAGAGGAGTTCCTCCCGGTTCCGCGTGTAGTGCGCCAGGGTGGGCCGCGTCAGGAAGAGGCTCCCCCGGGCGTTCAGAACCTGCGGGTCGAAGGGCGGAACGGGGCCGCTGGCCTGGCCGTAGAGGACCAGGTATCCGCGGGGAGCCAGGCAGGCAAGGCTCTTGTCGAACGTTGCCTGTCCGACGGAATCGTAGACCACCTGGATTCCGGCCCCGCCCGTAAGACGCTTCACCTCGGACTCGAAATCCTTCTCGGTGTAGAGGATGACCTCGTCGGCGCCCGCTTCGCGCGCCAACCGGGCCTTTTCCGCCGTGGAGACGGTTCCGATCACCCGGGCCCCGCGCCGCTTGGCCATCTGGACAAGGAGGAGGCCCACGCCGCCGGCCGCCGCGTGCACAAGGCAGGTGTCTTTCGGTTTCAGCGGATAGGTGTCGTGGGTGAGGTAATGGGCGGTCATCCCCTGGAGCATCGCCGCGGCCGCCGTTTTCGGATCGATCCCCTGCGGGATGGTGACAAGCCGCCAGGAAGGAACCACCGCGTATTCCGCGTAGGAACCGATAGCTCCGGAGTACGTTACCGGGTCCCCCGGAGCCACCTCGGTTACCCCCGGTCCGATTTCCTCGACCGTGCCGGCCGCCTCGTTGCCGGGCGTGAAAGGCAGCGGGACGGGGTAGAGCCCCATCCTCTGGTAGATGTCGATGAAGTTCACGCCGACCGCTTGCAGCCGGACGAGCGCATGTGTTTCCGGGGGCTTCGGACGGGGGATTTCCTCCAGGGCCATCGCATCGGTGCCGCCAAACTTGTGAACACGGATCGCTTTCATCGCCACCTCCGACGAAACTCTTCTATGTAAAGTAAAGGAACGCCCTTTGGTTCTTTTGCCAATTATACAGGGGAAAGGCGGGGAAAACCGAAGCGGATTGCATTATACTGACCCCCGGATTCGATCACGGAATGCCTCAAGGCCTGCCGGTCGCACGTCGAAGGAGGTTGTTTATGGCAAAGGGGTTGTCCTTCGAGGGGGTATATCCCATCCTCGTGACTCCGTTCGACGAAAGGGAGGGGATCGATCTCGCTTCGTTCGCCCGCGTGGTCCGATTCATGGCGGACATCGGCGTGGACGGAGTGACGATACTCGGCGTGCTGGGGGAGTCGAACCGGCTCGGGGACCAGGAGCGGGAGCAGCTCATCCGCACGGCGGTCTCCGCTGCGGAGGGACGTATCCCGGTGATCGTCGGGACGAGCCACAGGGGTACGCTCGCGACGCGCCACCTGAGCCAGATGGCCCAATCGCTCGGAGCGGACGCGGTGATGGTGACCCCGTCGCGCGAGCCCGTGCCGGGCGAGGAGAAGATCCTTGAATATTTCCGGCAGGTGGCCGGCGGGATCTCGCTGCCGATCGTGGTGCAGGACCACCCTGCCTCCACGGAGGTGCACATGCCGGTTCCCTTGCTGCTCCGGCTGGTGAACGAGATCCCCCAGGTGGGGTGCATCAAGGAGGAGGCTCCTCCCACTCCCCAGAAGATCTCCGCGCTTGTTCAGGCAATGAAGGGCCGGAAGGTCCCCGTCCTCACGGGACTCGGAGCCCTCTACGGGATGTTCGACCTGGAAAGGGGAAGCAGCGGCTTCATGACCGGTTTTGCCTTCCCCGAGCTTCTTGTGGCGATGGTCCGGGAGACGCGCAGGGGACGGATGGATGCCGCCTGGGAACTCTACCGGCGCTTTCTGCCGCTGATCGTCTTCGAGCAGCAGCCGGGCCTGGGGATCCGGAAGGAAATCTACCGGATGCGCGGACTCATCGCGACCGCCTGCGTCCGACACCCCGGAGCGGCGGTACACCCGGCCGCAGCCAGCCAGCTGCGCGCCCTTCTCGCGCGGATCCTCCCGGACACGGACATTACCCGGCCTCTCGTGCTGTGAAGAATGGCGAACAGGGTGCCGCTTCTCTTCGTCGGTTTTTTTTCGCTTGGGGAGCTAAATCGATGGTTCACTATAAATAGCATAAGATGCTAAATAGTATGATAAAAATTAACAATTATTCCCGGGGAGAGAGCGGAGCAGGAAGTGCGGGTCGGGGAATCGCGGGCAAGGTTCTTCTGAGCGGTCCGCCGGGTTGCGGGAAAACGACCGTGGTAAAAAAGGTCGCCCGGATCCTGGGCTCCCGCGCCGTCGGATTCTTCACGGAGGAAGTCCGGGACGCGGCGGGAAGCCGCACCGGATTCCGGGTGGAATCGACCGACGGGAGGAAAGGCGATCTGTCGGGCAGGCGTTCCGGCCCCGGGCCGCGGGTAGGCGCCTACGTCGTCGACGTCGCGGCGTTCGAATCGGTCGCCCTCCCTTCGCTCACCGGGGATCCGGACAAGGTCTTCATCATCGACGAGATCGGCAAGATGGAGTGCTTTTCGTCGGCGTTCCGGACGCGGGTACGGGAGATTCTCGACTCGGATGTTCGGGTGCTGGCCACGATTCCGGCGCGCGGCGGCGGGCCTTTCCTCCAGGAAATCCGGAACCGCACGGACGCGGCGATCGTTTTCGTGACGCGAACGAACCGGGATCATCTACCGGAGGAGATTATCGCCGGTTTCCGGATGTGAAGGCCCGGCAGGCCGTGCGCATCCGATCGATCGGGAGGATCCTTTCATGACCGTGAGCCCGCTGGCAGGGAAGCCCGCCCCCAAGTCGATGCTGGTGAACGTCGCCCGCCTGGTGGCTGCCTATTATACGGAGCGTCCCGATCCTGCCGTGCGGGAGCAGCGGGTTTCCTTCGGCACGTCCGGCCATCGCGGTTCCTCTTTTCGTTGCGGGTTCAACGAGGCCCATATCCTCGCCGCGAGCCAGGCGATCTGCCGGTACCGCAGGAAGCAACGGATCACCGGCCCCCTGTTTCTGGGAATGGACACGCATGCGCTCTCCGAGCCGGCGTTCCTCACCACGCTCGAGGTGCTGGCGGCCAACGGGGTCGAGGTGATGATCGACCGGGAAGGGGGGTACACGCCGACTCCCGTGATCTCGCATGCGATCCTTTCCTACAACCGGGGGAGGAAGACGGGGCCGGCCGACGGCATCGTGATCACCCCGTCGCACAACCCGCCGGAGGACGGGGGCTTCAAGTACAACCCCCCGCACGGGGGACCCGCGGACACGGACGCAACCCGCCGGATCGAGGAGCTGGCGAACGGGCTGCTGGCCGGCAATCTGCGGGGGGTGAAGAGGATACCCGTGGTCAAGGCCCGCTCCGCGTCGACGACGCACCGGCACGACTACACCGGTTCCTATGTCGGCGACCTGGACTCTGTCCTGGACATGGAGGCGATCCGCGGGGCCGGACTTCACCTGGGCGTCGATCCCCTGGGAGGGTCGGGCGTGGCCTACTGGGGGCCGATCGCCGAACGGTATGGGCTCGACATCGAGGTCGTGAACGACGAGGTCGATCCGACATTCCGCTTCATGACACTGGACTGGGACGGGAAGATCCGGATGGACTGCTCCTCCCCGTACGCGATGGCGAACCTGATCGCCTTAAAAAACCGGTTCGACGTGGCCTTCGCAAACGACACCGACAACGACAGGCACGGCATCGTCGTGCGGGCCGCCGGTCTCATGAATCCCAACCATTACCTCGCCGCATCCGTTTCCTATCTGTTCTCGCACCGCCCGAAATGGGCAAAAAACGCGGCGGTGGGCAAGACCGTGGTGTCGAGCAGCATGATCGACCTCGTGGCCGGGGGGCTCGGCCGCCGCCTGGTCGAGGTGCCCGTGGGATTCAAATGGTTCGTGAACGGACTCCTCGAGGGGGAGCTGGGCTTCGGCGGGGAGGAGAGCGCAGGCGCCTCCTTCCTGCGGCGGGACGGGACGGTCTGGACGACCGACAAGGACGGCATCATCATGGACCTTCTCGCGGCGGAGATGATGGCGACGACCGGCAGGGACCCGGCCGAACAGTATGCCGATCTTGCCCGCCGGTTCGGGGAGCCGGTATACGAACGGATCGACGCCGCCGCCACGACGAACCAGAAGGCGATGCTTTCCCGGCTTTCGGCAAGCCGGATAGAGGCTGCCGAGCTGGCAGGGGAGAAGATACAGGAAATGATCACGAACGCCCCGGGCAACGACAGCCCCATCGGCGGCCTGAAAGTCGTGACGGAAAACGGGTGGTTCGCCGCGCGTCCCTCCGGCACGGAGGACGTCTACAAGATCTACGCCGAGAGTTTTTTGGGGGTGGACCATCTCCGCCGGATCCAGGAGGAGGCGCAGGCCATCGTGGCGAAAGTGTTTGCGGGAGGATAAAGATCGCGGTGGAAAAAAGGAAAAGGGGACAGAAGCCATGAAAAAATCGTTCGGCGCGAAGACCCTCGTGTTCCCCACCCCGGTGTGGGTGGTGGGATCGTACGACAAGCAGGGAAAACCCAACGTGATGGCCGTCGCCTGGGGAGGGATCTGCTGCTCGAATCCCCCGTGCGTCGCCGTATCTCTCAGGAAGGCCACCTACACGTACGGCAATATCCTGAAGTGGAAGGCTTTCACGGTGAACGTCCCCTCCGAGACCCACGCGCGGGAGGCCGACTACATCGGGACCGCCTCCGGAAGAAATGTCGACAAGTTCGCCGCCACGGGGCTCACTCCCGTGCGGAGCCAGTTCGTGGACGCCCCCTACGTCCGGGAGTTTCCCCTCGTCTTGGAGTGCCGGCTTCTGCGGACCGTGGAGATCGGGCTGCACACCCAGTTCATCGGCGAAATCGTGGACGTCAAGGCGGACGAATCCGTGATCTCCTCGGACATTGACGAATCCGTGCTCGGCGCAGAGGGACTTCCCGATATCGAAAAGGTGAAACCGATGGTGTATTCCCCCGAGGTGGGAAGGTACCACGGGATCGGCAAGAACCTCGGCAAGGCCTATTCGATCGGGAAGACGATCGGGAAAAAAGGGTAGGCGCGCGGTCTTCCCGGCGGGGAGAGGAACAATGTCTGTCATGGAAGGAAAACAGAGGAGAAAGACAATGGTGATCCCGACGATCGTGATGGGCATGTTGGCGGTCGCCCTGCTTGCGCTCGGCTACATGCGGGGGGAAGGGGAGCATCTGCAGGGATTGCAGTCCGGGTTCGGGATGATCCTCGAGATCGTTCCGCTTCTGCTGTTCGCGTTCGTCGTGGCGGGCATGGTGCAGGTCCTTCTTCCCCGCGACCTCATCGCAAGATGGGTCGGGGCGGAGTCCGGGCTCCGGGGCATCCTCATCGGGACGGTGGCCGGAGGTCTCTCTCCCGGGGGCCCTTACGTCAGTCTCCCCATCGTGGCCGGATTGCTTCGCGCGGGGGCGGGGGTCGGGACGATGGTCGCCTTCCTCACGGGGTGGTCCCTTTGGGCGATCGCCCGTCTGCCGATGGAGGTCGGAATTCTGGGCTGGAAATTCACCCTCGTCCGTCTTGCCAGCACGTTTTTCT
>DATHRT010000005.1:0-3086 GCA_035464915.1 Candidatus Limnocylindria bacterium | reverse complement strand
AGGTAGACGGGGTATGTCTTCCCGCCCTTCCGAACGTCGATCTCCCAGGTCCCAAGGAACGGACCCGGAAGGACGGCGACAACGTTGTCCACGCCCTCCCCGAAGATCTTTTGCGCCTCATCGATGGTGAGGGTATGGCACTCCCTGCATTCCTTCCGGGGGCCGGCATCCTTCTGGAACGCACGGGCGGCCGGGGCGCAGGCGAGGAGCAGGCAGGTCCCGACGGCAATCGCTGTAATAACCGGTCTCAAGGGAGTCTCCTCAGCGCCCGGACGGCTGCCCGGCGGTCTGCGAATCTTCCTTCAGGAACTTGAGGATCGTGTCCGCATCCCGGTACCCGTTTATGATCCGGCCGTCGGGCAGGATCATCGCGGGGGTCCCACGCAGATGCAGCTGCCTGGCGAGGAGGGCCGTCTCCTCCACTGCGGAAGTGCGGCACGTCGGTTTGGGAAGGGGCCTTCCGGCGAAGGCGTCGTCCATCCGCTTCGGGGCATCCTGTTTCCCGCATATGACGGAGTGGATCTTCTCGATTGTCTGCGGGTTGTTGTTCCGGGAGTACAGCTTCACGTAGAAGGCCACGTCCGGGTTGGCGGCCACCACCTTCTTGGCCTCCTCGTGGAGTTTCGCGCAGAAGTGGCAGTCGGGGTCGGAGAACTCGATGATCCTGCGCTTTGCCTTCGGGTCCCCGATCACGATTGCGTTTGCGAGGGGGATGGAGGAGACGTTTACCGTGTTCAGGCGCAGGAAGCGGCTCTCCGTGACGTTCTCCTTCGTGGCGATCTGGATGATCTGGCCGCTGATCAGGTACTTCTTCGAGAAGTCGATGTAGACGGGCCACTTCTGGCCTCCCTTGACGATGTCGACGACCCACAGTCCCCCCACGATGCTCGGCTCGACTTTGAGGACGTTGTCCACCGTTCCGGAAAGGAGGATTGCCGCATCCTCGCGCGTCAGGGAGTGGCATTCGGCGCACTCGCCGCCGCCGCACCCCTCCTTCATGAAGGCATGCGAAGGGGAAGAGGCGACAAGCAGGAGGAATACGGCTACGATCGACAGGCGGAGGGGGAGCTTCATGATGTCTCCTGATTTTTATTGTTGAGAGCCAAAAAAAAACGATGATATATTATATGCCACATCGAAGGCGATATTGTGACGCAAAGATTCCCGGCAAGCCCCGTTTTCCGCCGGAGATCTGCTCTTCTTGCTGCAACAGGAGGTGGTAACAGTCACATTATTGTAATCTAAGCAGTCCGGCTCCAAAGAAACTTACCGACGGGGGAAAACGATGCGAGATGCCAGACTCGGGGTGGACCCGCGCCTATCGATGGGCCTGTGTTGTGCGGCCCTTCTTCTCCTCCTCCCAGCCCTTCTTCCCGCCCCTTGCCAGGCCGCCGACATCACCCTCTCCTCCCGGACGTACCTTCTCTATTACGAGAGGGAGGTAACGGGCGGGGCCGACAAGAATTTCGCCCCCCTGTACGAATACCTCTCGGCGGACGCGCGCAACCTGGGCGACAAGCCGCTCTCCTTCCATTTCTACGGGTGGGGGCGCCTCGACCTGTCGGACGACACGGATGACGACGGGCACAGCGGCGAACTGGGCAGCGCCTACTTCCAGTACCTTCACCCCACGGGGAACGCAGAGATGCGCCTCGGCCGGTTCTTCTTCACGGAAGGGACGGCGGCGGAGATCATGGACGGGATCTTCCTGAAGGCGAGGACCCCGGTGGGGTTTGGCCTCTCCGTATTCGGCGGGGTTCCCGTCGAGCGCACCATCACCTCGACGGACACGGGGGACTCGATCTACGGAGGGCGGCTCTTCTTTGCCCGGCCCGGGTTTGCCGAGCTCGGGGTCACCTACCTCATGGAAAAGGGCGATTTCCGGGGGGACGACCGGGAGATGGTCGGTGGCGACCTCTGGGTCCGGCCGGGGACCGGTGTGGAGATTTCGGGACGCGCCTCCTACAACGTCTCCACGAGTGCCCTCGCCCAGCAGCGGTACGTCCTGCGCCTGACACCCTTCTCCCGCCTGGATCTGGCGGCGGGATACGAGGAATACAAGTACAAGGACCTGTTCCAGACGGCCCTGCATCCCGCCTTCCTTTCGCCTTCGGTCGACCCCAACGACGAGGCGCAGATCGTGTTCGCCATTGTCGACATCGAGGTGGCATCCGGGTTGACGCTCGAGGGGGGCGTCAAGAATATCCGGCACGATGCGAGCGATCCGGGGGACGCCACCCGGGTCGAGGCCGGGCTGCGCTACGCCTACAACGACGGGAAAGACCTGGGCGGCCTGTCGGCGGCCATCGTATCGGCGGACCGGTCCGAGAACGAATATCAGGAGTACCGGGTCTTCGCGACCTGCTCCCCCGGGCCGTGGCGTTTCTCTTTGGATGCCCTGACCCAGCGGTACAAGGAACAGATCAGCGGGATCAAGGATGCCTACCAGGTCGTCGGATCCGCCGGGTGGCAGGTGCTTCCGTATCTGAAGCTATCCGGGGACGTGACGTATACCCGCAGCCCGAGGTTCACGGAAGACTACGCCGGGTTGGTCAGGGCCTCGCTGGACCTGGGCACCACCACGGGAGGGAAGTGATGATGCGCCGCAACGTGTTTGCGATCCTAGCGGGGGCGGTAGCCCTTGCCATGTTCATGGGTTGCTCTCTGGTTTCCCAGACCGAATCCGTTCCCCCGAAGCATCCGGAGGAACTGGCGGCGATGCGGGCGGACTGTCGGGAGTGCCACGAAGACGTCTCCACCGGGGCGCTCAAGCCGTACGCTTCCTTCCGGCACTCCCTCGTGTTCATCAAGCAGCACTCGATGTACGCCTCGCAGGGGCAGAACCTGTGCGCGTCGTGCCACGCCCCGTCGTTCTGCCAGACGTGCCACGTCCGGAAAGACGAGTTGAAGCCGAGCACGAAGATGGGGGACCGGCCCGACCGGGTTCTCCAGCACCGGGGGGATTACATCGTGCTCCACCAGATCGACGGTCGCCTCGACCC
Organism: Candidatus Limnocylindria bacterium; assembly: GCA_035464915.1. Classification (GTDB taxonomy): domain Bacteria; phylum Desulfobacterota; class Deferrimicrobia; order Deferrimicrobiales; family Deferrimicrobiaceae; genus CSP1-8. Next base: position 84 of record DATHRT010000005.1, on the reverse strand, counting down.
CGGCTCGTGCTTCCGGTGCCACGGAAACAAGAACGACACCAGGTGCCAGGCCTGCCATCGCTGATCTTTGTAAGGAAGCGGGCG
>DATHRT010000004.1:0-15062 GCA_035464915.1 Candidatus Limnocylindria bacterium | reverse complement strand
CTATATCATCGACGAAGTGCACATGCTCTCGAAGGCCGCCTTCAACGGGCTGCTCAAGATCCTGGAGGAGCCCCCCGCCCATGTCGTGTTCGTCTTCGCCACTACGGAGCCGAACCGGATCCCGGACACGATCCTGTCCCGCGTGCAGCGGTTCGATTTTCGCATGCTTACGGAGGAGGAGATCTTCACGCGTCTCAGGGAAATGGCAGACGTGGAAAAGATCGCCTTCGAGGACGAGGCGCTGCGCCTCGTTTCGCAGTACGCCTTCGGGTCGATGCGGGACGGCCAGTCGATCATCGAGCAGGCGGCGGTTTCGGGAGACGGCGCGATTTCGGCATCCCTCGTCGAGGAGATGCTCGGGCTCGTGGGGACCGAAGCGGCGATCGATCTCGTGCGAGCCGTAGTAGCGGGGGGGGCGGAGGAGGCGATCCGGAAATTCACCTCGCTGCTGACCCGGGGGGCGGACCTCAAGTTCCTGTTCCTGTCGCTCGTGGATATCCTGCGGGACGCCGCCGTATGGAAATTCACGGAGCAGGACAGCCTCCTCTTTCGTCACTCTCCGTCCTCCCTTGCGAGGGTGAAGGAACTTTGCGCCCTCCGTTCCCGGGAGGAGTGGATGTTTCTCCTGGATGTCGCCTTCCGGTCGGAGAAGGACGTGCTCGCCACGGAGTTTCCCCGCTTGGGGTTCGAACTTCTGCTCCTGCGCCTCGTCAACGCTCCCGGACTGCTGGATGTCGCCGGGTTGGGGGCAGGGGAACCTGCCTCCGCCCCCGGGCGTCCCCCGGTCATCGTTGCGGAGACCCCGGCGGCCCGCACCACGCAGCAACCCCGGAAGACGGTTTCGAGGCGCCCCCCGGCGGCCGAGCCCCCCCCGCAGGATGGAGACGTCTGGGAGGGGATCCGCCGGACCCTGGAGGAGAAGAAAAAGCCCCTCCTCGTGGCGCTCCTCCACCAGATGCGGGGGAGGCTCGAGGGAGGCGAGATGATCATCGCCTGCCCGCACCAGATGCAGCTGGACCGGCTCCGGGAGGACGACAAGTGGCCCGCGCTGGTGCAGGCGGTGGAAGAGGTCGTGGGCAGCAAAATCCCGATACGGCTTCTCGCCGAACCGGAAAAAAAAAGCCCTCCGGCTGACGAACCGGGGGGCGGAAAGAGCAACCCGGAGAAACAGGCGCTCGCCGACCCGCTGCTCGCGGAGGTCCTTCGGGAGTTCGAAGGAGCGACGCTCCTCGAGGTTCGGTCCGCACCCCGGAGGACGCAGATATCCGAAGAGGCGGACGCCGGTGATCAGGATCCCGGGGAGGGGGGAGAAGAGTTGGAGGAAGCGGAATGAAGGACATGCAGGAAGTTCTCCGGCAGGCCCAGCGGATGCAGGAACGCCTTGCCCGGGTCCAGGAGGAGCTTGCCGGGAAAACCGTCGAGGCGTCATCGGGAGGAGGAATGGTGACCGCGGTTGTGAACGGTCGGCAGGAGGTCGTGTCCATACGGATCGAGAAGGAGGTTGTTTCCCCGGAGGATGTGGAACTGCTCCAGGACCTCGTCGCAGGCGCGGTTAACGAGGCGATGTCCCGATCGCGCAAGATGATGGCGGACGAAATGGCGAAGATTACCGGCGGGATGAATTTGCCGGGGCTGTTCTGACGGATGTCGTACCCGAAGTCGCTCCGGAGGCTCATCGCACTGCTGGCGAAACTGCCGGGCGTGGGAGAAAAGACGGCGACGCGCCTCGCCCTCCATATGCTCAAGATGCCCCCGCAGTCCGTCCGGGAGCTGGGTGAGGCTATTGTCGCGATTCCGGAAGCTGTGATACGCTGTTCTCGCTGTTTCAACATCGCGGACGAGGATCCGTGCCCAATCTGTACAGACCCGGCGAGGCGGGACGATCTGTTGTGCGTCGTGGAAAGCCCCACGGATCTTGCACCCATCGAGAAAAGTGGGGAATACAGGGGGAGATACCACGTTCTCGGGGGAGCGATTTCCCCGATCGACGGGGTGATGCCGGAAGACCTCCGGGTTGGGGAGTTGCTCGGGAGGCTTTCGCAAGGCGGGGTCGCAGAAGTCATTCTCGCCACGAATCTCACGGCGGAAGGGGAAGCGACCGCCACCTACCTGGCCGGCGTTATCAAGACACGGAATATCCGCGTCACCCGCATCGCCTATGGCATGCCCGTGGGTTCGGATCTCGAGTACACCGACGAGATTACGGTGGGCAGGGCGATCAAGGGGCGAAGGGATGTGTAGGCCCTTCGCATATCGTGCGGGGAACTTGACGGGCATCCAGGCGTGATGGTACGACCTGTTGTTCTCCCTGAGGCGAAGTCCGGCCGGGAGAGGAAGGAAAAACCAGGAAAGAAGGGCGGGAAGATCATGGCCAAAAGCAGGACGGCGGGGAAACTGCCCGTGAAGAACGACCTCGGATTTTTCGAGATCCGCTTGGAGAGCATCGGTGGGCTCGGTGCCAACGTGGCAGGCAAGATCCTCACCGAGGCTGCCATCATCGGGATGGGCCTCAACGGTGCGGGGTTCGCATCGTACGGGTCGGAAAAGAAGGGAACGCCTGTCAAGGCGTTCATCCGACTGTGCGAGGCCGACCAAAAGGTCCGCATCAACAGCCCGATCGAGGAACCGCACGTGCTGGCGATTTTCCATGAGGCGCTGGCCAAGTCGGTGCCGGTGACGGCGGGGGCGGTGCCGGGAAAGACGACCGTCATCCTGAACACCCGGAAGACGCCGCGGGAGGCAAGGGAATTCCTCAAACTCGAAGGGGGAAATGTCGGCGTCGTGGACGCGATGGAGATCGCGATGGCGACAGGCTCCCGCGTGAACATGGTCATGATGGGCGCGATCGCGAAGGCGGCCGGCTTTTTCGACTGGAAGGCTCTCGAGAAGGCTGTCCAGGAGGCGTTCGGGAAGAAATACGCGGCGCTCATGAAGGGAAATCTCGAGGCGCTGAAACGCGGTCATGACGAGGTGAAGATCGAGGAGATCAAGGCCGACGGGAAATTCCCGCCGACCCCCTTCCGGCGCGAAGAGCCCAAACTCGGGTACGAGAATGCACCGATAGGAGGAACGATCTACGAGACGGGGAACATGCGGTTCAAGGACCTGTCAACGAGCAGGACGGGGATGATCCCGCTGTTCATTCTGGAAAAATGTACCCGGTGCGGCGAGTGCGACATCACCTGCCCGGACTACTGCTTTGTCTGGGAGCGCGGCAAGGACCCGAAGAGCGGCAAGGACGGGATGGTGCTCCTGGGGATCGATTACCAGTACTGCAAGGGGTGCCTGCGCTGCACAAACATCTGCAAGTTCGGCGCCCTCGTCCCCGCGAAGGAGGCGGAGCAGGACATGGAAGCGATCACCGTGAAACATAAGGCCCTGAAATAAGCACTGAAGGAGAGGGAGATGCCCGAAACGGCGAAAAAGAGGGCTGCGCGGCCGGCGCAGGAAGTGGTTGTCCAGAGCGGCAACGAGATCGCGGCGATGGCGGCCAAGCATGTCAACTACCACATCATGGGGTACTACCCCATCACCCCCTCCACCGAGATCGCCGAGACGCTCGACGCGATGAAGGCGGAAGGGGAGCACACCATCCGGATGATCCCGGGCGATGGCGAGCACGGCGCGGCGGGGATCTGTTTCGGCGCGACCACGGCGGGCGGCCGGGTCTTCAACGCCACCTCGGCGAATGGTCTGCTCTTCGCTTTCGAGCAATTGCCGGTCCAGTCGGGCACGCGGTTCCCCATGGTGTTCAATATCGTCACCCGGTCGGTGTCGGGCCCGCTCGACATCCGCGGCGACCACAGCGACATCATGCTGGCGATGAACACCGGCTGGATCGTCCTGATGGCCTCCGACGTGCAGGCGGTCTACGACATGAACATCATGGCGCCCCGGATCGGCGAGGAGATGTCCGTCAGGCTCCCCGTGATGGTGGCATTCGACGGGTTTTTCACTTCCCACCAGAAGCGACGCGTGGAGATCTTTTCCGACATGCAGGTCGTGCAGGACTTCCTCGGTCCCTTCGTCCCGACGGTCACGTCCGTCGACCCGCGCAAGCCGGTGACGATCGGTCCGTACATGAACGACCCCGATCTCATCAACAACAAGAAGCAGCAGTCCGATGCGATCATCCGGTCGCATGCGGTCATCCGGAAGGTCTTTGCCGAGTTCGAGGCGCTCTCCGGCCGAAAGTACGACTTCCTCGACCTGTACCGGATGGAGGATGCCGAGGCCGCGCTGTTCCTTGTCAACTCCGCGGCGGAGACCGCCAAGGAGGCGGTGGACGCTTTGCGGAAGAAGGGCAAGAAGGTAGGCCTCATCCGGCCGAACGTCATCCGGCCCTTCCCCCTGGAAGAGATCCGCCAGGCCCTGAAGGATGTCAAGGGCCTCGTGGTGGCCGACCGGCAGGACAACTTCGGCGCTTACGGCGGCGCAATGACTCTCGAGATCAAGGCGGCGCTGCAAGGTGTGAAGGGCAACACGACCATGATCGCGAGCCGGATCTACGGAATCGGCGGGAAGGAGTTCTTCGTAGAGGACGCCGAGGCGATGCTGCGCGAGGCGGTCGAGATCGCGGAGACGGGGAAGGTCAAGGTCCCGTACGACTACTTCGGGGCGAACCCCGGGGAAAAAGGGTTCACGCCCGCTGTCGCCTTTGCGCCCATCACCGAGAAGGAGTCGTCGGGTTTGACCCGTGTCGAGGTCACCCCGGAGGGGAAAGTGGAAGCGAGAGGGATTAACGTCCGGGCGCTCACGGAACGTCCGAAGCGGCTCTCTCCCGGTCACGGCGCCTGCCCCGGGTGCGGCATCTTCGTCAACCTCAACCAGTTCCTCAAAGGTATCGAGGGTTTCGTGACCGTCCTGTTCCACACCGGCTGCGGGATGGTGGTAACGACGGGATACCCCTTCACGTCGCACAAGGTAACCTACATCCACAATCTCTTTCAGAACGGGGCGGCGACCCTCTCGGGCGTCGTAGAGATGTTCGAGGAGCGCAAGAAGCGCGGCGAGATTCCGAAGGAGGAGAAAATCACATTCCTCATGGTGACGGGCGACGGGGGACACGACATCGGGATGGGACCCTCCATCGGGGCGGCAATGCGCGGGCACCGGATGATCATCATCGAGTACGACAACCAGGGGTACCAGAACACGGGCTCCCAGCTCTCGTTCACGGTCCCGATGGGGCATTCGACCTCGACGTCGAACTACGGGCCTTACCAGCACGGCAAATCCACCCACCACAAGGACACGGCGCAGATCTTTTCCGCGTGCAACATCCCTTACGTCTTCACGGCGGCCGAGAGCAACCACCGCGACATGATCCGGAAGGCGGCCAAGGCGCAGAAGTACGCGGAGGAGGGGCTTGTGTTCGGCAAGCTCATCTCCATGTGTCCCCTCGCCTGGCGCACCGAGGAGCGGATCTCGGTCCCCATTATCCAGGCCGCGGTCGACTCCTGCTTCTTCCCTCTCTACGAGATCGAGCGGGGGATCACGACGATCAACTACGACCCGGAGGAGAAGGGGAAGAAGATCCCGGTCGCCGATTGGCTGAAGCAGATGGGGAAGACCAAGCACCTGCTCAAGACGGAGTGCAAGCCGGATCTCGAGGCGATCCAGATCGAGGTGGACCGCCGCTGGGCCCGCCTGAAGGAGATGCACAAGAACCCCCTGCTCTAACCAAGAACAGGGACGTTCCTAAGAACTTCGATGAGGCCCGGGGGGCGGAGACTCCCCGGGCATTTCCTTGTTCTGGGCAAACGTTTTCCCACTTTCGGTTCCCCCGGCACCCGGCAACGGAACCTCCACGGAGAAACCGGCATCAAAACGGGGAGATTGTATTTCTTCCCCCGGTGGTACCGATATTGCTTTCTTTCGTATGGAAAACACACACAGGATATTGCGGAGGAATCGTTCAAAAATGAATTATGTACACAACGTATTGATTTCCCAAGCGAAGCAAAGAGAACGAAGTTTTCCGGTCTTCTGGCTGCTCTGGGGCTTGCTCCTGGCCGGCCTATTCTTTACCACGCCTGCCTACCAGGGAGCGTCCGACGACTATCAGAACGATCCGTATATCACCACCTGGCTTTCGAAGAACAAGGCCAGACAGATCATGCGCTACCACGGAGCGAACGCGATCAAGATCACGGCCGACCAGGTGTACATCATGCGCGACGGCAGCTGGATCCGGGTTTACACGGATCCGTCCTCCCTCCCGGAGAAGGACGACCAGCAGGGTTTCTCCGCGACGGCCGCCCGGGCCAGAGGAGACAACTCCTGACCTGATCCTTCCCTTGTATCCGTTGGTATCGGGAAAGCCCCTTCCGGGGCAGCGGACCGGCGGACAGCGCTTGATATCTTTTCCTTCCCGGATTGCTGTGGTATCTTTGCGGCTATGAACCCGGGCAATTTCATTCTCTACGAGAAGGAATACAACGAGATCCAGTCGGTTCTGATGAAGCTCCTGGCCGACTCCTACGCGAAGGTGGTATTCCTGGTCGACAAGAACGGCTCCCTCCTGTCGTCCGCGGGGGAGACGGGGAACTTCGACACCACCTCGCTTGCCTCGCTGGCCGCCGGGAACATCGCGGCGACGGGGGGGCTTGCCTCGCTGATCGGGGAGAAGGAGTTCTCGATCCTGTTCCACGAGGGGGAGCGGGACAACATGCACATATCGGTGGTGGACAACCGTCTCATCCTCGTGGTGATCTTCGACAGGCGCTCATCGGTCGGGCTTGTCCGTCTCCGCGTCCGACGCGCGGACCAATCCCTGGGGAGGATCCTCAGGTCGATCGACGAAGCGGCGCAAAAGGAGGGGGAGGAAGAGGGAGTGATCGAAGAGCTGACCGAAGCCGACATCGAAAGCCTTTTCAAGTAGCTCATGTCCTTCATCAACTACTCCACCCGGGAGATCAACTGCAAGATCGTCTACTACGGACCCGGTCTCTGCGGAAAGACCACGAACCTTCAGTACATCTTCAAGCGGATGAACCCCGAGTCCCGGGGGAAGATGATCTCTCTGGCCACAGAGACCGACCGCACCCTTTTTTTCGATTTTCTTCCCGTGTCGATGGGGGAGATCCGGGGGTTCAAGACCCGATTCCACCTCTATACCGTCCCGGGCCAGGTCTTTTACGACGCCAGCCGCAGGCTCATCCTGCGAGGGGTGGATGGTGTGGTGTTCTGCGCCGATTCCCAGCTGACGAGGATGGACTCCAATTTGGAATCATTCGATAACCTGAAGATCAACATGCGGGAGCAGGGGTACGACCCGGACCGGATTCCGCTGGTCCTGCAGTACAACAAGCGCGACATCAACAGCGTGGCGTCCGTCGCCGAACTCCACGCCCTGCTCAACTACCGCAACGTTCCCGAATTCGAGGCCGTCGCCACCACGGGAGTGGGTGTTTTCGAGACTCTCAAGGCGATCATCAAGCAGGTCCTGATCGACCTCAAGAAAGGAAGAAAGTAAGCCTATCCCCGTGCTTGCCAGCGGATCGCCCCCCCCTCTCGAACTTGTTCTGACCGTGCCGTCGCCGCGGGACCTCGCGGAGACCGATCTTTCCCCCTACGACGCGATATGTCTCGGCAATGCCTATTGCCGGCGGGTCGAGGGGAACTTTGCGGAGGATCTCGGCCTGCTCCCCGACGCCGTGGCCACCCTTCACGCCGCGGGGAAGAAGGCCTACGTCACCTCCCCCGCCGCACCCCGGGGCCATGACATGGCCCAGGTGAAGCGCCTCATCGATGCCGCCGCCTCGATCGGGGCAGACGCGCTCGAGGTCCACAACATGGGGGTGCTGCGGGTCCTGCGCGAGAAGGGGATCCCCCTCCCGGCCCACATGGGGGCCTTTGCAAACGTGTATACCCATCTTTCGGCAAAGGTGATGCGCGACTACGGGGCCGTTCGGGTCCGTCCCAACGCGGAGGTGAGCCTCGAGGAAATGGCGGTCATCGCGAGGGACGCCGGAGTCGAGGTGGAGGTCCTGGCCCACGGGAAGATCCCGCTGGGGATCACCGAGAAGTGCTTCTTCCTCGAGGGCCCGGAAGGAGAAGACCCGAAGTGCCCGTCCGCGTGCAGGGAGGAGCATTGGCTTACGGCCGGAAGCCCCAAGGAGGCGCGGGCGCGATCCGGCGCGGGCGCGTGGGTGCTGAAGAACGTCGGAAAGGGGATCCTGAGCGGGAAAGACATGTGCGTCATCGAGCACCTGCCACGGCTCCTTTCCGGGGGATTCCGCATCTTCCGGGTAGAGGGTCTGTACGAATCGGCGGCCTACCGGTCGGAGGTGGGGGCTGTGTACCGGGAGGCGTTTGCCCTCGCGTCGTCGGAGAGGGAATACGCCCTGCGGCCGGAGTGGGGTAGGACTCTTGCGAAGCACTCCCGCAACGGATTCTGCAACGGGTATTATTTCGGAGGAAGCGGACAATCTTACGTCGGGACCGTTTTACAGGGTGACAACTCCCAGGTATAATAACAATTTCTTCCTGACCGGCATCTTTGAGGAGGGAGACACCGATGGCTGAGCTATTGGCATCCGGAGGCACGGTCGAGATGGCCAGGGTCGTCCTCGACAACGGGGCGGACGCCGTGTACGTCGGCGCAAAGGGGTGGAGCCGCCGCCGGGCGCAATACGAGATGGATGACGAGGAGGTGATCGCCTCCGCGCGGTACGCCCAATTCCTGGGGAAGATCCTGCGCGTGGCCTTCAACACCCTTCCCTCGTCGAGCGAGGTCCCCCTCCTGCTCGCGAAAGCGGAGAAGTTCGTCGGTGCGGGGATCCGCGACTTCATCCTCACGGACGTCGGGGCGATGAGGGCCCTGGCGGAACGGTTCCCCGGGGTCCAGATCCACGCCAGCATCGGTTGCACCATCGTGAACGCTGAAGACGCGCGGTTCTACAAGGAGGCAGGCGCGACACAGGTCGTGACCGAGTGCCGGATGGGCCGGGAGGAGATGCGGAAGATCCGGCAGGAGGTGGGGGTCGGGGTCGAGGTACTCGTGCACGCCACCACCTGCTACACCTACCTCGGCCGCTGCACGATGAGCAGCTACACCCGCCAGGAGTGGCGGTTCGACGAAGAGGGAAAGAACCACTTTCTCGGCAGCCCCAACCGGGGGGGGTTGTGCTACCGGGTCTGCCTGACCGAATGGGACCAGCGGGGGGAGGACGGGTCCGTGGAAGCCGGCCGGGCCGTGCTGCCGAACCTTGCGTACTTCCTGGTCGACGACATCCCCGGCCTCATCGACCTGGGGGTCACCACCATCAAGATCCAGGGGCGGGAGTACTCCGTTCCTCTCGTGGGGAATATGGTCCGTTTCTATCGCGGCCTCATCGATTCCTACCTGCGCGACCGGTCATCGTTCCGGATGGAGGCGTGGAAGGAGCGGATGGCCGGGATCGTCTCCGCCCGCGATGCCGAGCGGCGTGAGAAGACGGCCTCCCTCATCTCCGAATCGGGGCTGTCGGCGTAGACACAAGAAGGTTTTAGTGGCTCATGTCGCCCTCGCGGAAGTACTCCGTGAGCGCGCGCTCCACCACGAGATCCCGCGACACCTTTTTTTCCCGGCAGAACTCCGCCAGTGTCTGATGAAGTTCCGCAGGCAACGTGACGGTTACCTGCTTCCGGTCACGCTCCGGCCTTTTCCCTCCTCCCGCTTCGCTCATCGGTTCTCCCCCCCTCCGTATCCCCAGGGCGCCCGCTGGTAGAGACGGCGGAACACTGCACGCAGGCGCTCCTCGGTGTCGCTCTCGCTTCGCTTTTCCTCGTGGATTCGTTCCCCGTTCAGCAGGATGTAGTACCGGTCCAGGATGCGGACCGCCGCCCCCGGGTCGTTCTCGGCAAGGAGAATGGTCATCTTCCCGCGCAGATCTCTGTCGATGACCGAGAGTATCCTGTCCCGGACCGCGAGGGAGAGTCCGAGGAACGGTTCGTCGAGCAGAAGGAGCGAGGGGTTCCCCATCAGCGTGCGTCCGATGACCAGCATCTGCCGCTCTCCGCCGGAGAGGATCCCCGCAGGGCTAAGCGCTTTCTCCTTGAGAACCGGGAACAGGTCGTACACCCTTTCCCGGGCTTCTCCCATCTCCGCCGGCTTCCTCAAGTACCCTCCCACGTCCAGGTTCTCCCGGACGGTCATCCGGAGGGCGACGCGGGCACGGTCGAAAACGTAGTGCACCCCGCGGGCCACCCGGTCATGGGCGGGAAGGGCGGTAATATCCTCCCCGTGATAGGTGATCCGCCCGGAGGATACCGGCACCAGTCCCGCAACCGCCTTCAGGAACGTGGTCTTCCCGGACCCGTTCGCCCCGAAGATCGCCACGACTTCTCCGGGCCGGGCCGCAAGGGATACGCCTCGCAGGGCTCTTACCTGGCCGAACATTACGGAGATGTCCTTTGCTTTCAGGTGCACGGTAGCCCCCGGCCGTAGCTATCCTACTGCCCGTGATCGTGGCCGGTGGCCGCGGCAAGGTACCCGGGCAGGTCCGCGGACCTCCCCTCCCAGGTGACCCGGCCGTCCTCGATCGCCACGACGCGGTCGCACATCTCCGCAAGAAGGGGCGGATTGTGCGAGATGAGAAGAAACGAGATCCCGTCGTCCTCGCGGAGGGACCGAAGGAGTTCCGCAAGTTCCGCCTCGTCCTTCACGGAGAGCCCGGAGAAGAGTTCATCGAGCAGGACAAGCTTCGGCCGGCACGAGATCGCACGGGCGAACTCGAGGCGACGCAGGCACCCCTGGGACAGCTTGGCGGCCGGCCAGAACCGCTGGGCGAACAGTCCCGTCCGGAGGAGAACCGACTCGACTTCCCCCTCGATGTCCCGGGGCACGCCCCCCTCTCCCCGCTTCGGTTCCCCGCACAACAATGCCACACGGACCGACTCCACGACGGTCAACCCGGGGAACGGGCAGGGGATCTGGAAGGTCCTGGCAAGCCCTGCCCGGAACCTCGCGTCCATAGGAAGCCGGGTGATGTCTTTCCCTTCGAAAAGGATCCTTCCCCGATCGGGGGGAATCAGACCGGAGAGGACGTTGGCCAGCATCGTTTTCCCGGCGCCGTTGGGACCGAACAGCCCGACCGCCTCCGCTTTGCTCACCGCGAGAGTGACCCCCCGGAGGACCGGCGTACGCCCGAACGACTTGTCAATCCGCTCCGCGAGCAGCAGTTCGCTCACCGCCCCTCCCCCCCCGATACCATTTTCCGCGCACGTAGCCTCTCCCGCAAGGTTCCGGCCACGCCTGCAGGGAAGAATCGCAGGACGAGGAGAAGGGCCAGGGCGTACAGGATGACTCTCGCGGCCGGGACGATCCCTGCACCCTGGAACAGGACGTGCAGAAACAGCGCCGCGAGCACCGGCCCCACGATGGTTCCTCTCCCCCCGATGGCGGCAAAGGTGGCTGCCTGGAACGAGAGCTCCAGGGAGAAATCGGATGTGGTCGCGCGTCCCACGTGCGCGGCAAACCCCACGCCGGCAGCCCCTGCGAAGAATCCGGCCACCAGGAAAGCCCGCCATTTGTGGCGCGTGACGTCCACGCCCGAGGCGCGGGAAGTAAGCTCGCTTCCCGATATTGCCGTCCAGATCAGCCCCTCCTTCGAGCGCGCCAGTGCCGTCATGCCCCAGGTGGATAGAATCAGGAACAGAAGAGCGCCGTAGTACATCGCCCACGGGGAGGGGGCCTCCCAGGGGAGGGTCACGGGGACTCCTCCCTCGCCCCCCCAGGAGTACGTGCCCCGGGGGCTGAAAAAGGTCTGCCCGAGCATGATCTCGTGGGCGATCTCTCCCAGGGCGAGCGTGAGAAGCGCGATGAAAGGTCCCTTGAGGCGGGCGGACATCGTTCCGACGACAGCGGCAACTCCCGTGGAGAAAAGAAGCGCGGCGCCCGCGGCGGCGGCGAAGGGCCATCCGGCAAGGCTGGTGAGCAGTGCGCAGGAGTAGGTGGCGGTTCCGAAAAAGAGAGCATGCCCCAGGGAGATCTGCCCGGCCACCCCTCCGACGATGTCCCACGAACCGACGTAGGAGGCCAGGAAGAAGCCGGAGGTAAGGAGGTCGAGGAAAAACGGGTTGAGCCCCGCAAGAGGCAGGAAGAGGAGCAGGCCCGATCCAAGGGCCAGCGCACCGGTCAATTTCCGTTGCAAAGGGGTCACCCCCGTCCCCCGGATCAGTAGTCCCGCCCGGGAACCGTTCCGAAGAGGCCCTCCGGGCGCAGAAGGAGGAGCAGGCAAATCACCGTGAGCAGGCTGACATACGACCACTGGGGCGCGAGGAGGTACGCACTTATGTTAGACAGCAGACCGAGTCCCACGGCCAGGAGGAAAATGGCCAGGACGTTCTCCATCCCTGACGCAATCACCACGATGAGGGACAGGATGAGAGGGACTCTCCCCATGGTGGGTGTGATCGAGGTCGCAGGGGCCAGCAGGGCGCCGGCCGCGGCCGCGGTGGCCGAGGCGAAACCGAAGGTGAGATACCGGATTTTCTCCACATCCATTCCTGCTGATTCTGCGATCTCCTCATCCTCGGCGATGAGTTTCAATGGAAGCCCCCACCGGGAGGAAAGGAAGAGGGCAAGGGCGGCCAGGATCCCGACGGAAGCTGCGAGGGAAACTGCCCCCCAGCGGCGGACGAAGATGCCGGATACGGCTGCCCAGGGAGGACCGGCCCCGATCGACACCGGGTGCGGGCCCCACAGCATCTGCGCGGCCTGTTCGAACAGGATGGCGAACCCCAGAGACCCGACGGCCACCGAGAAGGGGTGGGACCGCACGGGGTTGATGAAACTCTTCCCGAGGAAGACCCCGAAGGCGAAGGCGATGACGCCGGCCAGCACGACGGCCACCGCCGGGTGGGACACCCCTTGCACGGACAGGAGGTACGCCACGTAGGCCCCGAGGGAAAAAAAGGCCCCGTGGGAGAGGTTAACCACTTTCACCACTCCCAGGATGAGCGCGAGTCCCGCCGCCATCAGGGCATAGGTCGACCCCGTGAAAATCCCGTCAAGAAGGACTTGCGCGAAGGGGTGCATCGATACCCTCCTGTGGCGCCCGCGGTGGGTGCGGGCCGGCGGATGCTATCTCGCCTGGGAATCGGGGTAGACGATCCGGGCGCCCTCCGTCTCCCACCGGATCACGATTCCGTGCAGTTCCGGGGTCCCCCAGGTCGCCTGGTGGGAGGTGTCGAACCGGTAGGTCCCCGCAACCGCAGGGAACGCCCCGTTCTCCAAGGCAGTGACGACGGCATCCGAATCCGTCCTCCCCGCGGCGCGAATCGCGGAGAACAGGAGCATCGCAGCGTCGTACGGCAGGGTGTCGCTGTATCCCACCGGGGGATAGCCGTACCGCCGCTCGAATGCCTCCGCGTACCGGGTCGCCGCCGCCGAGGCTCCTTTCCAGGCGGCAGCCTGTGCATAGAGCGGGGCGGAGAGGGGAAGGGTCGCCGCCACACGGGCGTCCCCGAGCGCCCCCCCTACCGAGAGGATGGGGAAGAGGGCTCCCCCCTCCCGCACCCGTTTCACGAACTCCACGGAGTTCCCCCCGGGATCGCCGAGCACGAGTACTTCCGGGGATCTGGCCATCACGGCCACCGCGACCGCCTCGAACGCCGGGTTTCTCGGGCTGTAGAAGGTTTCGTAGACGGGGACGATCCCCTTCCGGGCGAGGGCCTGCCTCAATGCCTTGGCCAGCTCGCGGTTCCACCGGATTCCCGCTCCTACGTAAGCATAGCGTGCGATCCTTAGCCCCCCGAGAAAATCGGCCACCATCCCCGCCCACTGCGGGATCGAATACCCGACACGGAAGATATACCGATACCGTTCGTATTTTTTGCGGACGTGGTCGGTGATCTCGGCGGTCGCGGCCACGGGAACGACGAGCACCGACCGGCTCGCTGCGGCCACCTCGATGACGCCGACGGTTTCCTCCGACAGGTATGCGCCGACGAGAGCGAAGACCTTCTCTTGGGAGGTGAGGCGCAGCGCCTCGGACCGGGCGATGTCCACCCGCCCCTGCGTGTCCGCCACGACGAGATCGACGTGTCGTCCCAGAACCCCGCCCTGGGAATTGGCCTGCTCCGCCGCCAGCGTGACCGCCTGGAGAAACGCCGACCCCCCCGAAGCGAACGGCCCGGAAAGGGGCGCAAGAACCCCGATCCGGATCGGTTCGGCGTTTTCGGAGCCCGCCCATGACGCCAGACAGGAGAGCAGGAGGGCAAGGATCGCAACGGGAAGGAAAATAACAAGGCGGCGCATCGGGAACGACCTCCCGGCGAAAGGATACCACAAGGAGGGAGCGAGGAAAACGGAACCGGCCGAAAAAAGAAAAGAAAAGGGCCGCCGGGAGGAGACCCCGGCGGCCGTTTGGTTGGTTGCCTGTCGACAGACCGTCGCTTAGGTTTGCTCCGGTCTCCTTACGATCACCACCAGGATGATTCCGAGGACGCACATGCCCGCGAGGGTGAAGTAGGCCTGGTTGTACCCCGCGGCGACGTTGCCCGCTGCCTTTGCCGCTCCCACGATCTTGGCGAAGTAGGCGGGAACCGTAAACCCGCAGATCCCCCACGCGGTGAAGACGATCCCGTAGTTTGCGCCCACGTTCTTGGCGCCGTAGAAGTCGGCCGTGAAGGACGGCATCATCGCCAGGTATCCGCCGTAGCAGAAGCCCACGACGCAAAGGCCGGCAAGCGCCTGGTTGAAGCTTGTTACGTTTCTCAGCAGGAACATGCAGGCGATGATGTAACCTACGAACATGCAGATCGTCGTGTTCTTCCGGCCGATCTTGTCCGACGTGGCGCCCCAGGCAAGCCGCCCCACGCCGTTGAAGGCGCTCATGATGCCCAACGCCGTTCCACCCGTCATGACCGCCGTGGCAGCGGCAAGCTCAACGATGATCGGTTTGGCCTGTCCGATGGCGGTGATCCCCACTGCGGTTCCCAGGAAGTAGATGAGCCACAGGCAGTAGAACTGCCAGGTCTTGATCATTTCGCCCGGGGCGAACTCGGCCTTGATGGCCGCTCCGCCCGCTGCCGTCGCAGCCGCCGGTGGGGTCCACCCTTCGGGTTTCCACCCT
>DATHRT010000003.1:0-12574 GCA_035464915.1 Candidatus Limnocylindria bacterium | reverse complement strand
GACGCCCCGCCAGGTCGCCTACAAGATGAAAAAGCACTCCCTCAAGTCCCCCTGGAAACCTTAGAACAGGGACGTTCCTAAGAACTCCTTTTTCTCCCCGACTTCTTAGGGCCGTCCCTCTTCTTGTACCTCGGAGGGGGGGCGTTCCCGCCGGCGGAACATCTTCGCATACGTCCACAATACGACAATTTTGTCGGCCCCGGTAAAACCTGCCATCCCTCCGCACCCGCACTTCCGGCCCGCGCATTCTCGTTGCGTTTTGAATCATTGAGGACGTCCCGCCGGCCCCGGAGCGGCGGTTGGCATGCCTCCTGCTCTCCTGATGCCCGACACATACCTCGTCCCGCAAGGAGGAAGGCATGCGAAACGTCACGGACAAAGGAAGAGCAAGGAGATCCGCAAGGCTGATCATTCCGGTATTGCTGGTGGCAGCGGCGACGGGGATTTTCTCGGGAGCATCCGCGGAAGAGACGAAAGGACCGTCCGTCAGCGCCGATATTACAGCCGCCAGCAAGTACGTCTGGAGGGGGCTCCTTCTCACCGACGACCCGGTCCTCCAGCCGTCCCTTACGGTGGACTACAAGGCATTGAGCCTGAACGTGTGGGGAAACACGGACCTGACCGACGTCAACGGTACCCCGGGGGAAACAAACGAACTCGACTACACCCTCGACTACTCCTTTTCTGTGAACAAGGTGAATCTTTCTCTCGGGGTGATCCAGTACACGTTCCCCCACACCGCCTTCGAGCCGACCACGGAGATCTACGGTTCCGTGGGAATCTCCGCCCTTCTCTCCCCCACCGTGACCATCTATTACGATTCCGACGAGGTGGGGGGATTGTACGGAACCCTCGGCATAAGCCACAGCTTTTCCCTGGGGGACGTGTACAGGGGGATCTCTCCCAGCCTGGATCTTTCGGGCTCCATCGGATACGCCACGAGCGACTGGAACGAAGGATACTACGGAGTGAACAGCTCCGGGCTCGTGGACCTTCTCCTGACTGCGGGGCTATCCATTCCCATCGACGAGCATCTGTCGATCGGACCGTTCATCAGCTTTTCGCAGGTAGTAGACAGCGACCTGCAGGACGCGGTCGCGGACGACAATGCCACGTTCTTCGGAGCCACCTTGTCCTACGGCTTCTGATCCCAGGCGATGTCCCTTCGGCAACAAACGACGATGAATTCCGGGTCCCGCCCCGTTGGCGGGCAGGAAAGGAGCACACCGATGACCCGATTCACGTTTGGGAAATTGCCCCTGATCCTCTGCTTTCTTGCCGCCTTCCTTCTCGCCGGCGGCTCTGCCGCCGTCGGTCTGGCCGAAGAAACGGCTCCCCCGGCTGTACAGGAGGTGACGGCGCCCGCCCCGGAAGGACCGACGCCAGCCGAGGTCCAGAAGAACCTGGACTTCGTCTGGACGATGGTGGCGGCCTTCCTCGTCTTTTTCATGCAGGCGGGCTTCGCCATGGTCGAGTCCGGGTTCACCCGGGCGAAGAACGCGGTCAACATCATGATGAAGAACCTGATGGACTTCTCCATCGGCTCGATCGCGTTTCTCGCCCTCGGATTTGGTATCATGTTCGGGACAAGCCCCACCGGCTGGTTCGGGACGGACGGGTTCCTCCTCTCCGATTATGCGAAGGATGCCGACAAGTGGCTCTACGCCTTCTGGATGTTCCAGGTCGTCTTCGCCGCCACGGCCGCCACCATCGTCTCGGGGGCGATGGCGGAGAGGACGAAGTTCTCTGCATACCTTCTCTACAGCGCCGTGATCAGCGCCCTCATCTACCCGGTCTTCGGGTCGTGGGCATGGGGCAGCCTGTACCACGGCAACGGATGGCTGGAAAAGCTCGGGTTCATCGACTTCGCCGGCTCCACCGTCGTCCACTCCGTCGGCGGATGGGCCGCGCTCTGGGGCGCGGTCATGCTGGGCCCCCGGATGGGGCGCTACGCGAAGGACGGCAAGGTGATGGCGATTCCCGGGCACAACATTCCCATGGCCGCCCTGGGGGTCTTCATCCTCTGGTTCGGATGGTTCGGGTTCAACCCGGGAAGCACGACCGCCGGCAATCCCGACATCGCCCGGATCGCGGTGAACACGAACCTCGCTGCGGCGGCCGGTGCGGTCGCGTCGCTCCTCACCGCGTGGGCGATATTCAAAAAACCTGACGGCGCCATGTCGCTCAACGGGGTGCTCGCCGGCCTCGTGGCGATTACTTCCCCGTGCGCCACCGTGACGCCGATGGCTTCGGTGTACATCGGGGCCATCGCAGGGGTCGTGGTCGTCCTGTCGGTCCTGTTCTTCGACCGGCTCCGCATCGACGATCCCGTAGGCGCCATTTCCGTCCACGGCGTATGCGGCGCGCTGGGCACGCTGCTTGCCGCCGTCTTCCACGAGGAAGGATTCACCATGGCCCGACTGGGCGTCCAGGCGCTGGGCGTTGCCGCCGCTTTCGTGTGGGTGAGCATCACGGCCGGGCTCCTCTTCTTCCTCCTGAAAAAGACCGTCGGCCTCCGTGTGAGCGAAGAGGAGGAGATGGACGGCCTGGATTACCACGAGCACGGCAACACGGCATACCCCAACTTCCAGCTGGTCGAGAAGAGGTAATCCGCCATGAAGAAGATCGAGGCGATCATCAAGCCGTTCAAGCTCGATGAAGTCAAGAATGCGCTCCAGGAGATCGGTGTGTCCGGCATGACCGTCACGGAAGTGAAGGGGTTCGGACGCCAGAAGGGGCATACGGAGATTTACCGAGGCGCGGAGTACCTGGTCGATTTCGTCCCGAAGGTGAAGCTGGAGGTGACGGCGGCGGCCGACACGGTTCCTTCGGTTGTCGAGAGGATCCTCACCTCCGCCCGCACCGGCAAGATCGGCGACGGAAAGATCTTCGTCTTCGACGTGGAGGAGGTCGTGCGGATCCGTACGGGAGAACGGGGCCGGGAAGCCCTGTAGAGAGGGCGGGCGGCCCTTTCTACCACCCGGCCGCGCTCAGGAAGAAAAGCCAGCCGGTGATCGTGACGGCCGAGACCGCGGTAGACAGGACGATGATCGTGCCGGCCAGGTCCGTGTCCCCCTTGAGCTGCGACGCCATCACGTAGGTGACCACTGCCGTCGGGCACCCCATCATGATCACTCCGACGCGCAGGTCGTCCCCCGCAAGACCCATCCACCGATAGGCGGCAATCGCCAGGGCCGTCAGCAGGAGGACCTTCATCGCCGCGGAAATCGCAGCGATGCGAAACTCCGTGCGGGCCCTCTCGAGGGAGAATGCCCCTCCAAGGCAAAGAAGAGACAGCGGCAGCGTGGCCGAGGACAGGATCGCAAGCGTCCTGTCTGCCAGCGCGGGGAGAGGGATCCGGAACAGGCTCCAGAGGATCCCGAAGAAGGCGGAGAGGAGGACGGGATTAATGGCAAGCTGGTACGCAATCCGCCGCGCATTCTCCCAACCTCTCTCCTGCCCGTTGCCGTGCGGAGTGACGAGGGCGACGATCGCGAGGGAGTTGATCAGGGGGACCATGAAGCCCAGGAGGATCCCGGCCTTCGTAAGACCGATATCCCCCACCGCGGAGAAGACCACCGGCAGTCCCACGTAGGCGAGGTTCGCACGGACCGCACCCTGTACGAACGAGCCGCGCTCGCCGGGCGTGATGGCCATCTTCCGGGAGAGAAGGGTGGCCACGAGGAACGTGACCACGGTCGCTGCGTACCCGCCGATGACGAGGTGTACGTTGAACGCCTCCCG
Organism: Candidatus Limnocylindria bacterium; assembly: GCA_035464915.1. Lineage (GTDB taxonomy): Bacteria > Desulfobacterota > Deferrimicrobia > Deferrimicrobiales > Deferrimicrobiaceae > CSP1-8. Next base: position 8,830 of record DATHRT010000003.1, on the reverse strand, counting down.
GAAGTTCGAGGTGCCGATCTTGTAGAACAGGAGAGCGGGGAGCAGGAAGTAATAGACGAGCCGGTTCGCCGTGTCGATGAAGGGATCCCCGATGAACCGGAACCGGCGGGCGGTGGCGCCGATGGCGATCACGAGGAAAACCGGTAGAACCGCCTGCAGGATCTCCATGTTCCTTTTCTCCTCACGAACAACGGGCGACCTGCGGTAGCAGGGCCGCCCGTTTCGAATCGTCCTGACGTCTCGCTGTCCTCCCGGGAATTCTTTCCGGCCTATTTCCTCACCGAATCCCGCTCCGCGGCTGGGAGGACCATGACCGCCCCGTCTCCCCGTCCGCGATCGGCCAGCCGTTCCTCATCTCTTTTCCGTATTCCGAACCGGGGTCACTTCCCGTGGGCCGACGAGAGGTATTCGAGAATCTTTCCGGCGTCCTCGTCGGAGATCCAATCCGCTTTCTTCCCCTGCATTTCCTGGATGATCGACGCCCACTTCTCCCGGGTCTCCGTGAGAGCCGTGGACCGGTCGAGGCCATGGCAGACGCTGCACTTCTGTTCAAAAAGAACCTTCCCCTCCTCTACGGCGGATACCGCGGGGTTCGGGGCCGCGGGCTTCGGCTCCTCCTTCTTGGCGCACCCGGAGACGGCGGCAACCGCCAGCAGGACGGCAAGGAACGGAACGACGGCGCGCAAGCGCATGGGAAATTTCCTCCAGTCAGGGATGAGATGGTTCCCATCTTACTCCCGCCATGGCATCCACTCAACCGGAATGGGGGAGGAAAGTGGTTGTCTGCTATGATGAAGGGACAGCGAACGGGAAAAGGAACCCACGAAATGATCCGTGTCCGCATCCCGCAGAAGAAAAAGGAACTGGAGATCCCGGGCCCGAAGAGGGTCATGGACATCCTGGCCGCCGCGGGCGTCCGCCCCACCACGGTCCTCGTCACGCAGGGGAAAAAACTGCTTACCAAGGACCAGCACGTGGAAGACGGCGAGACCGTGGACATCATCTCCGTCGTATCCGGAGGATAACCGGTGAAGTGCAAGCGATGCAGGAACGCCGCAGCAGCCGTCGACCTGCCCAGCCATCACTCCGCCTTCTGCCCCGACTGTTTCTTCGTGTTCTTCCGCCGCCAGGTCGAGGAAGGGATCCGGAAGTTCTCCCTCCTCGATCCGCGCGACCGCGTGCTCGTCTGCGTCTCCGGGGGCAAGGACAGCCTCGTGCTCTGGGATATCCTCATGGAGCTCGGGTACGAAACGGAAGGGCTCTACATCGACCTCGGGATCGACGGGTATTCGGACCGTTCCCGGGAGAAGGTTATGGCCTTCGCCGCCTCACGGGGGAAGGAACCCATCGTCGTGGACCTGGGCCGGGAGGGGGTACCTATCCCGGAGGCGGCGAGGAAAAGCCGCAAGGAGGAGTGCTCCGTCTGCGGGACGGTGAAACGGTACTTCTTCAACCGGGTCGCGGCTTCCCGGGGGTTTTCCGTGGTCGCCACCGGCCACAACCTCGACGACGAGTCCGCCAGGCTGTTGGGGAACCTGCTGCACTGGCACCGGGACCACCTGGAACGGCAGCATCCTTTATTGCCCGAGGCGGGCGTGGGGCTGGTCAGGAAGGTCAAGCCGCTTTGGCGCGTGAGCGAGATGGAAACGGCGGCGTACGGGTTCCTGAAGGGGATCGACTACGTGACCGAGGAGTGCCCGATGAGCGAGGACGCCACCTCCCTCGTCTACAAGGAAGCCCTGTCCCTGATCGAGGAGAAGATGCCCGGGACCCGGAGCAAGTTCTACCGGGGATTTCTCCGGGGAAACGGAAAGCCGCACGAAGGAGGAAGGGAAAAGGAAATCGGAACACACGGAGCGGAGGACGGGGAGGAACCCGGGCATTGCACCGTGTGCGGGGCGCCGACGTACGCGGAGACGTGCGCCTTCTGCCGCCTCAAGGAAAAGGTGGGGAAAGGAGCGGCACGCTGACGCAGGGCAGGAAACCAGGGGGCGCGCTGCGCGCGGGGGAGGAGGTGATCCTCGTCGACCCGAAGGGGGAGGAGCACATGATCACCCTCTCTCGGGGAAAGCCCTTCGGGACCCACAAGGGAAACATCCTTCACGACGACATCATCGGCAAGCCGGACGGCAGCCGCGTCTGGACGGCGATGGGGGCCGAGTACCGTGTGTTCCGGCCTACGTTCAACCAGTACGTCATGAACCTCAAGCGGCACGCGCAGATCATCTATCCGAAGGACATCGGCCCCATCCTCCTGTGGGCGGACATCTTCCCCGGGGCCGCGGTCGTGGAGGCGGGGATCGGCTGGGGGGCGCTCGCGATCAAGCTGCTCGAGGCCGTGGGGCCCTCGGGGCGCCTCATATCGTACGAGGTGCGGGAGGACTTCGCCGCAAGCGGCGCCCGGACAGTGGAGCGGTTTCTCGGGGAATGCCCGAACCACGAGATCAGGGTGCGCAACATCTACGAGGGGATCGAGGAGCGGGACGTGGACCGGATCGTACTGGACCTGCCGGAACCGTGGCACGTGGTCCCTCACGCCGCGCAGGCGCTCGTGCCGGGAGGGATTGTCCTCTCCTACCTCCCCTCGACGATCCAGGTAAAGCAGATGGTCGACCGGGTCGAGGAACAGGGAGGGTTCACCACTCCGGAGGTGTTCGAGGTGATCCACCGCCCCTGGCACGTGAAGGGGCAGTCCGTCCGGCCCGTCCAATGGATGTTCTCCCACTCGGCGTTTCTGATCGCATGCCGGAAAATCTCCTAAGAACCGGGACGTTCCTCAAAACTTCTCCGATCCCTTTCGGCCGTCCTGACCAGATATTCACCTGCCCCCGCCGTAATGCCAAGCCATCGGCATATACGCGCAACGGGAACCTCCATCCCGGAGACGCAATCAACAAGGACCTGCCTTCGCGCCTGCACTTCCGCGTATTTTCGTCCGCCTGCAATCCGATCCCTTGGTATCCCGGTGGAGTACGAAATCCGGTCGAGGATTACGAAGAAACCATCCGGCGGTTCTTCCGCGGATTCCCCGGAATGAGACATCGCCGGTATCCCCGCCCTCGCAATAGTGTCCACTTCGGCGTCGGTCTTTTCGGTCCCGGTGAGACCGATACTAAAGACCCCGAGATATGATCGATAATGGTCTCTCCATCGATCGTCCCCCGGACCGAACGAAAAAAGGGACCGGAAAACATCGATTTCGTGCCAATCCGGCCCCGGGCTTCCCATGACCCGGCCATGCCCCGCCCACGGGTAATGGTCCAGTACATCCAAAGAAGAGACGATTCCCCCTCTAAGCGGATTCAGGTGAATATACCTGGTCACCTCTCGAAAGTGCGATTCGGTGCCAACGAGCCGGGATTTGTACCTGTTCTGGAAAAGATGCCCGACACGCTCATGACGGGTATTGAAATATTTCGCGTAACCCGTAAGCAGGCATCGCATGAAGGAAGGTAGTTGGCCGTTGTCGCTTCGAATGAGGAGGTGGAAATGATTCGGCATCAGCGCCCACGCAAAACAGTGGACCCCCCAGCGGGGCAAATTGTCTCCCACGCCGTCAAGAAATTTCCGGAGGTCCTGATCGTCGAAGAATATTTTTCGCTTCTCAATCCCCCTGGCATAGACGTGCTGCACAGCGCCAGGAAAATCGACTCTCGGTCCACGTGGCATGCTTTACAGGGAATCAAATAACGTGCCGATCTGCCGTGTAAACCCAAATCCCTGTCTCGTTTATCCTCCGGGGAGACGACCAATGCGGGGGACGCCTCGGTTAAGAGAATGCAACAAACTGTGGACTTTGAAGGAACGTCCCGGTTCTTACAGGCGGAAGCAGTCGAAGGTCCGGGAGAGACCCTCGGGGAAGGGAACCATCGGCTCGTACCCCAACAGATCCCTCGCCAGGGAGATGTCGGCCAGGGAGTCTCGGACGTCTCCCGGGCGCGGCGGCTCGAAGCGAGGGGGGACGCGGCGGCCGGCGAGCCCATAGATGATCTCCAGGATCTCCAGCAAGGAGACGCGCTCCCCGCAGGCGATATTGAACACCCTCCCGCATGCCTCCTTCGAGGCCTTGCACGCTAAAAGGTTCACCCGCACCACGTTGTCGATGTAGGTGAAGTCGCGGGTCTGGAGGCCGTCGCCGTAGACGGTAGGGGACGTCCCCATAAGCACGGCGGTGATAAACCGGGGGATCACAGCCGCGTACGTCGACGCCGGATCCTGCTTCGGGCCGAAAACGTTGAAGTACCGCAGGGAGACCGTCTCCACGCAGTACACTTCGTAGAAGATCCGCATGTAGTGCTCGCCGGCGAGCTTCTGGGCGGCATAGGGGCTCTTCGGGTTCGGCGTCATCGACTCGCGCTTGGGAAGTTCGGGCGTGTCGCCGTAGGCGGAAGAAGAAGCGGCGAAGATAACCCTTCGGACCCCGGCGTCCCGAGCGGCGATGAGCAAGTTGACCGTTCCTCCCACATTGATCTCGTTGGAAAGTACCGGGTCCGCGACCGAGCGGGGGACCGAGGGGAGCGCACCTTGATGGAGGACGTATTCCACCCCCCCCGTGGCGCGACGCGTAACTTCGAGATCCCGGAGATCCCCCTCCACCAACTCAAACGCGTCTCCATATCTTTCGGCGAGGCCGGCGAGGTTCTCCTTCTTCCCCGTAAGAAAATTATCCAGGACCCGGACCCTATGGCCTTGCGCGAGGAGGGCCGATGCCAAGTTTGACCCGATGAACCCTGCTCCGCCGGTCACCAGATAATTCATTTTCTCCTACGCTTTCTGCCCAGGGTTCCGGGAGCGACCCGGTTCCCGCGAGTTCTTAGGAACGTCCCGGTTCTTAGAGCTTGATGATCTTGTTCCCGTTCTTCCCCTTGAGGGCGTTACGGGCGTCGACGATCACCTTCGATTCCCGCGCGACCAGCCGGTAGTCGAAATCGCTGTGGTCCGTCACGACCACCACGCAGTCGGCTTTCTTGAGTGTCGCGGCCGAAAACGGCTCCGCCTTCATGCGCATGCCGTGCTCGCTGAGGACCGGCACGTGGGGGTCGCAGTAGGAGAGTTTCGCCCCCTTCTGCGAGAGAAGCTGAAGGATGTCGAATGCCGGGGACTCGCGAACGTCGCTGATGTCCTTCTTGTACGCAACGCCCAGGATCAGCACCTTCGCCCCGTTGACAGATTTTTTAAACCGGTTGAGGGCGTCGACGACCTTGCCGACCACAAAGTGGGGCATCTGCCCGTTGATCACGCCGGCCAGCTCGATGAAGCGGGACTCGAAACCGAACTGCTTCGCCTTCCACGACAGGTAGAACGGATCCAGGGGGATGCAGTGCCCCCCGATCCCCGGGCCGGGGTAGAACGGCATGAACCCGAACGGCTTCGTCTTCGCCGCGTCGATCACCTCCCAGACGTCGATCCCCATCCGGTTGCACATGAGGGCGATCTCGTTGACCAGCCCGATGTTGACCGAGCGGAAGGTGTTTTCCAATAACTTCACCATCTCCGCCACCGTGGCGGTGGAGACGGGGTGGACCTGCTCCATCACGTTGGTGTAGAGGGCCGCCGCCATCTTCGTGCACCGCGGCGTCGCCCCCCCGAGCACCTTGGGGATGTTCTTCGTGCTGTATTGCGGGTTGCCGGGGTCGACGCGCTCCGGGGAGAAGGCGAGAAAGATGTCCTTGCCTACCGTGAACCCCCTCTTCTCGAACATCGGTACGAGGAGTTCGTTGGTCGTCCCCGGGTAGGTGGTGCTCTCCAGAACGATCAGCATGTCCCGGTGGAGGTATTTCGCCACCTGCTCGGCGGCGTTCACAACGTAGGAGAGATCCGGGTCTTTCGTCTTTCGGAGCGGGGTGGGAACGCAGATATTGACGGTATCCGCCTCGGCCAGGGCCGAGTAGTCGGAGGTCGCCCGCAAGAGCCCGTTCTCCACCGCGCCCCGGATCAACTCGGAAGGGACGTCGTCGACGTACGAGTTCCCCGACCGGATCGCCCGGATCTTTTCGCCGTCGGAGTCGACCCCGATAACCCGGATTCCCGCGCCTGCGTATTCAACCGCCAGCGGCAATCCAACATACCCCAGCCCGATGACCGCGGCCGTGAAGTCCTTTCGTTTCAGACGGGCGAGAAGATCATCCTGCGAGGGAACCTCCGACATCGCCAAACCTCCGGTCTAGGCCGTTTTCCCCTTCTTGAGCTCCGCGATCAGCGCGGGCACCGCCTTGAACAGGTCGCCCACCAGCCCGTAGTCGGCCACCTGGAAGATGGGGGCCTCCTCGTCCTTGTTGATGGCGACGATCACCTTGGAGTCCTTCATCCCCGCCAGGTGCTGGATGGCGCCGGAGATCCCGAGGGCGAAGTACAGCTCCGGGGCGACGATCTTCCCCGTCTGCCCCACCTGCCAGTCGTTGGGGGCCCATCCCGCGTCGACCGCCGCCCGGGTCGCACCGATGGCCGCATGGAATATATCGGCAAGTTCCTCGACGAGCTTGAAGTTCTCTGGAGATTTGATCCCCCTGCCCGCGGAGACGACGACCCGCGCCTCGGTAAGCTCCGGGCGCTCGGACATGGTCTCCTCCCGGCCGACAAAGACGGTGCCGCCCGCTTCCGCCGTCAGGGACACCTTCGCGACGGGCGCCTTCGCATCGGCTTTCGGGGCCGGGTCGAAGGCGGTCTGGCGCACCGTGAACAGGAGCGGGCTGCCCATAAGCTCTACCGTGGCGATTGCGTTCCCCGCGTACATGGGCCGCCGGGCGAGCAAACGGTCCCCTTCCCTGGCAAGCTCCGAGATATCGCTCGCCAGCGGGGCGTCCAGGAGGCCGGACAGGCGGGGCATGAAGTCCTTCCCGAAGGTGGACGCCGGCGCCAGGACCGCTCCGTATCCCTTCTCTTTGACCACCTGGGCCACCGCCGGGGCGTACGCGGCGGCAAGGTACCGCGCGAACCCTTCGGCCTCCCCCAGGAGAACGGTCCGCACGCCGTAATCGGCCACCGTGTCGGCCAGCGCCTGGACCTCATGCCCGAGAACGAGGGCGTCCACCTCGCCGCCGATCAGTCCCGCGAGCGTCTTCGCCGCCGTCAGGGTGGACAGGGTCGTCTTCCGGAACGTCCCTTCCTGGTGCTCGACCACGACCAGTATGTCCGCCATCCCCCAAACCTCCCACCCCAAGAACGGGGACGTTCCTAAGAACTGCCACTCGCTATTTCCGCAAACCGAAAACCAGGCATGACCCTGCGATATCCCAAATTCTTAGGAACGTCCCCGTTCTTGGCTTTTCGCTTTTAGAGGACCTTCGCCTCGTTCCTCAGCTTGTCGACGAGCTCCGCCACATCGGCCACCTTCTTCCCCCCCGCCCGCTCCTTGGGGGGTGCCAGGGAGAGAAGACGCACCTTCGGCTCCATGGGGACCCCGAGGGAATCCGCCGGGATGACCTTCATCTCCTTTTTCTTCGCCTTCATGATTCCCGGAAGCGACGCGTAGCGCGGCTCGTTCAGGCGCAGGTCGGTCGTGATGACCGCCGGCAGCGTCACCCCGATCGTCTCCAGGCCGCCGTCCACCTCGCGGGTGACGTTGGCCCTTTCTCCCTGCTCCGGGAACTCGATCTTCGACCCGAAGGTCGCCTGCGGCAGGGAGAGAATCGCCGCCAGGATCTGTCCCACCTGGTTGTTGTCGTCGTCGACGGCCTGCTTCCCCATGATGACGAAATCCGGCTTCTCCTGTTCGACTACCTTCGCCATCAGCTTGGCGACGCCCAGGCTGTCCAACTCCTGCGTCGTCTCCACCAGGATCGCCCGGTCCGCTCCCATGGCCAGCGCGGTTCGAACCTGCTGCTCGCTCTCTTTCGGGCCGATCGTCAGGATCACAACTTCCCCTCCCTGTTTCTCCCTGATCCGGAGGGCCTCCTCCACGGCGATCTCGCAGAACGGATTGATCACCATCTTGATGTTGTCCAGGACGACCCCGCTGCCGTCCTTCCGGATCTTCACCCTCTCGTCGGGGTTGGGGACCGGCTTGATCGCCACGAGCATCTTCACATCGCACCTCCCGGGGGAAACCGCCTGCAGGGAAATGGAAAACAGGGGGGATAATACCGGAATGGCAGGGGGGAATCAACCAGAAAGTGAATGGTCATTCAGTAATCAGGGAGGGGAAGAGACGGGGGAGAAGGAGGGAGAAAACCGCGCCGGTCCCGCCTCCGAGGGTGTCAGCCATCCAGTCCAGAAACTCCATCGAGCGGCCGGGAATCCAGTGCTGGTGAGCCTCGTCCACGGCCCCCGTCATCGCCGCGAAGAGAAGGGACTCCAGGACCGCCCTCCCCGCGGAAACGCCGGACTCTCTCCGCCACAAGTTGCACAGGAGCCCCATCACGCCGTAGACCCCGAGGTGGGCGGCCTTGTCCAGGTACGGGATGTTTACGGAAAGCCTCGGGTTCGGGAGGGAGGTCAACAGGAACGTGAGTCCGACCCAGACGATCAGGAGGACTAGGAAGAACCGTTTGCGTGGCATCGCCGGGGGGACCAAGGGTATCAGGCACGGCCTTTCTGGCGGTACCAGCGGTCGAAGAAGGAGAGGTACTCTCCCGACTGGATTGCGCGCCACCACGGCTCGTTTTCGAGGTACCAGCGGACCGTCTCGCGGATCCCCTCCTCGAAGGGGACCCGGGGGGCGATGCCCAGTTCCTTCCGGATCTTCGAGTCCTCGATGGCGTACCGGCGGTCGTGGCCGGGCCTGTCGGGAACAAACCGCAATAGCGACTCCGGCTTCCCCATCGCTGCCAGAAGAAGCGTCGTGATCTCGATGTTCGTCCGCTCGTTCCCCCCCCCGACGTTGTACACCTCG
>DATHRT010000002.1:0-5164 GCA_035464915.1 Candidatus Limnocylindria bacterium | reverse complement strand
CCCCCTCCTGCGGCTGCTACGCCGACAATCGAGGACCCGGGGCGATGCGGGGGGTTCCACGAAGCGGCCTGTGGAGCGAGATCCCCGTTCCGGCGAGCGGAACCGGCAGCGAGCGGGCGGAGGTCGCGAGCGTAGCGGAGTGGAAGCCCCCCGCGAGCCAGGGTCCTCAACGCTGCAGGGACATCGCCTCCGAGGCTGTGGAGCCGTTCGTTGCGCCAGGCCGGTGGCAGGGAGAGGCGGGCCATCTAGAAGCCGTATTCCTTCCAGCGGCGGGTGACGAGTTCGACGATATCCTCGTTCATCCGGATGTCCTCGGGCCATTCCCGCGCGAACCCCTCGGAGGCCCACTTCCGGGTGGCGTCGATCCCCATCTTCGATCCGTAGTGGGGAATGGGGGAGGCGTGCTCGAGGGCATCGACCGGCCCGTCGACGATCATCGTGTCGCGCCGGGGGTCCACGTTGTTCCCTATCCGCCAGATGACCTCGGAGGGGTCCTGGATGTTCACGTCGGCGTCGAAGACGACGACGAACTTGGAGAACATGAGAAGACCCATCCCCCAGACCGCGCTCATCACCTTTCTCGCGTGCCCGGGATAGCGCTTGTCGATGGAGAAAAGGGCGACATTGTGAAAGATCCCCTCGATGGGCAGGTTCATGTCGACCACTTCCGGGACGATCTTGCGGAGCAGCGGAAGGAAGATCCGCTCCGTGGCCTTTCCAAGGTAGACGTCCTCCATCGGGGGCTTCCCCACGATCGTCGCCGGGTAGACCGGGTTTTTGCGCCTCGTCACGCACGTCAGGTGGAAGACCGGGTATTCGTCGGCCAGGGAGTAGTACCCGGTGTGGTCCCCGAACGGGCCCTCCGTGCGCAGTTCGTCCGGGTCGACATACCCCTCGAGGATCACCTCGGCGTGCGCCGGGACCTCGATGTCGACCGTCCTGCACCGGACGAGTTCGACCGGCTGCTTCCGCAAAAAACCGGCGAAGACCATCTCGTCCACGTCCTCGGGCAGCGGCGCCGAGGCCGCGTAGATCGTCGCCGGGTCGCCCCCCAGGGCCACCGCCACCGGCATTCTCTCCCGCTTCCTGCGAAACCCCCGGTAATGCTGCGCCCCCCCCTTGTGGATGTGCCAGTGCATTCCCGTGCTCGTCTCGTCGTAGACGTGCATCCGGTACATCCCGACGTTGCGCCGGCCCGTCTTCGGATCCTTTGTGAAGACAAGGGGAAGGGTGAGGAACGGCCCTCCGTCCCCCGGCCACGTCTTGACGACGGGGAGGAAGGAAAGAGACGGCCGGTCTTCCTCCACCACCTCCTGGCACGGCGCGAAGGAGACCGTCTTCGGGATGAAGTCGGCCAGGCGGGCGAGCTTGGGGAGCATCTTCAGCTTTTCGATGAGATTGGAGGGGATCTCCGGTTCGATCACCTCCACCATCCGTGCGCCGATCTCGTCCAGGGAGGCAACGCCCAGGGCGAGGCACATCCGCCCCATCGTGCCGAAGAGGTTCATCGCAAGGGGGACGTCGTGCCCCTTGACGTTTTCGAACAGCAGTGCCGGCCCGCCGGCCTTTACCGTCCGGTCCGCAATCTCGGCCGCTTCGAGGTCCGCGGACACCGGCGCCCGGATCCGTAACAGCTCTCCGCGCCCCTCGAGCGCAGAGAGGAACTCCCGCAGGTCCCGGAAGGCCATCCGTCCCCCTTTTGCCATGCGCAGTGGGAAAATCATACCATACGAGCGGCCGGCCCACAGCGGATCCCGCCCGGGTTTCCGGGCTGTTACCTCCGGTCCACCCCCGAATCTCCCGCCTCTTCCGCATCCTTTGTGAACGGCTCGATGAGCGCCTCCAGACGCCGCTCGCTCCGGAATACGGAGGCGGTGAGGATCACGTTCGTCGCCACGATGACGAAAATGGCGAACTGGATGAACGATTCGGTCTCCGTGATCCCCGCGGCGGAGGGCAGGGTCGCCAGGACAGCGGAGGCCAACCCCCGCGGTGCCATACCGGTGATGACTCCCCGCTCGAACGGCGGCTGCCTCCTGCCCAGCAATCCCACGATCCGCGTGGCCAGGTACCGGGTCAGGTAGACCAGGAGGACGATCCCGCAGGAAGCGACGACCACCGTTGGCGTGAACCCCGACATGTCGAGGAGCATTCCCAGGTAGACGAAGAAGAAGACCCGGGCGATGAAGGTCACCTCATCGTGGAACCACCCGATGGTATCGTGGAGGGCAAAGTCGGTGGCGTCCCAATCGTACTGGTTCTTCGTGGGCATCTTCTTCATGATCGATTCCGCATTGGTCATCGCCATCCCGAAAACGAGGACGGCGAAGACGCCGCTGGCGTGGACCATCTCGCATGCGGCGTATAGGAGAAGGATCGCCGCCATCGTCAGCATGTAGGAAAGGGGCATCCGCCCCACCCTGGCCAGGAACCGCACCCAGAGAACGCCGCCCACCCCGCCCAGCAGGCCCGCCCAGAGGAAGGCACTCACCAGGAGCGATACCTGGAGTCCCGTGTCCGCGATCGGGGCCTTGATGTACCGGATGAGGAAGAGGACCACGACCACCGCCAACGCGTCCCCCAGGGCCGCCTCGAGGGTGAGAAGGGTACGGGTGTTACCAGACATCCGCATATCCTGGACGAGGGGAATCACGACAGCCCCGCTCGTACATCCCAAGGCCGCCCCGAGAATGAGGGACAAAGTGATAGACATCCCCGTGTAGAAATGGAGCACCGCGGCGATTCCCGCCGTGGCCAGGAGGAACGCCAGCGACGTCAGGAGAAAGATCCACTTCATCTGGCGGACAACCCGATCCACGTCGAGGTTCATCCCCCCCTCGAGCATGATCATGAGCAAGGCGATGGTCCCCACGTAGGGCGCAAGGGGGAGGAGCGCTTCGCTGCTTACCAGGTCAAGAACGGGACCCAGCATCACGCCGATGCCCAGCAGGAGCGGGATATCCGGGATCCGCGTTTTCCGGAACAGGGCCTTGCCGGCGAAGCCCGCCAGGATGATGAGGCCCGCGATCGCGTAAACGGCGGGGACCTTCATCCCGTCACCCTTCCGTTCCCGGTTCCTCGAGATTCTCCGGCATCCCCTCGACGAAGCGGCGGATCTGGTCCCGGACGTCCCGGAACCGGGCGAGCACCTCCTCTTCCGTCCCCCGGGCGAAGACGGGGTCCTCGAACGGCCGGTGGACACGTTTCCCCAGGCCGGGGTGGTAGGGGCACACTTCTCCCGCGTAGTCGCACAGCGTCACGATATGGTCGAAGCGGATCCCCTCCAACTCCTCCACATGCTTCGAGTATTGCTCCGAGATATCGACCCCCGCCTCCTCCATCACCCGGATCGCCCTCGGGTGGACGTAGCAAGGCGCCACCCCCGCGGAGAAAACCGCGATCTCCTCCGATTTCAGCGCCCGTGCCCACCCCTCGGCCATCTGGCTTCGGCAGGCGTTTCCGGTGCATAGAAAGAGAACCGTTTTCCGGGCTTTAGGCGTAACCGTCTCTTTCGTCTTCTCCACGCTCCTCCCTCGCGACCATACCGCCCGCCCTTTTTTTGTCCTGCTTGACCGGGCCGGGCGACAAGGATTACTTTATACTATTACCCGGGGGGGTGAGTCCTGTGAAAACCACGACCAAGCTGTTCAAGGCCCTATCGGATGAGACGCGTCTGCGCATCCTCAAGATGCTGGAGGCCAGGCCGCTTTGCGTCTGCGAGATCCAGCACGTGCTCAAAGGATCGCAGCCCAACGTGTCGCATCACCTGAAGACCCTTTCCGAGGCGGGATTGGTCGAATCGAAAAAAGACGGGTTGTGGATCGATTACCGGCTGCCCGACAAGGCGGCGACCCCGCTGCACGCGGCCGCACTTTCCTTCATCAAGAAATCGCTCGACGGCGAATCGATCATCAAAAAGGACCGAAGCATCGTCAAGATCGTCGACCGGATCGAGATCACCCTTCGGAAATAACACGTTTTCAGGTGAGCCGCAGCAGCACCAATGTGGCTCCCCACCCCCCGGCCTCGGGCGGAGCGTTTCCGAACGCCTCCACGCGCGGGTGCCGGGAGAGGGCGTTGCGGACCATGCGCCTCTGGGTCCCCGTCCCGCGTCCGTGGATGATCCGGACCTGGCGCAGCCCCTGCTTCGACGCCTCCTCGAGATATTCCTCCACCACGGAGACGACCTCCTTCGGGGAAAACGCGTGCAGGTCGATGCGATCCTCGATCGGGATTCTGCGTGGGGAATCCAGCGCCGCCTCCTCTTCCGCTTCCGTTTCCCACCACATTATAACCTCTTCCCGAATCCGGTAAGATAGGCCTATGTCGAAAAAGGTGATCGTCGGAACGGCCGGGCACATCGACCACGGCAAAAGCGCCCTCGTCCGTGCGCTCACGGGGACCGACCCGGACCGGCTGAAGGAAGAGAAGGAGCGGGGGATCACGATCGAACTGGGGTTCGCCCATCTCCTCCTCCCCTCCGGGACGCTCGCGGGTATCATCGACGTCCCCGGACACGAGAAATTCGTCCGGACGATGGTCGCCGGCGCCGCCGGCATCGACATCGTGATGCTGGTCGTCGCCGCGGACGAGGGAGTGATGCCCCAGACCCGGGAGCATCTGGACATCTGCCGCCTTCTCTCCGTCCGGGACGGACTCGTGGCTCTGACCAAGTGCGACAAGGTGGACGCCGACTGGGCCGCCCTCCAGGAGGAGGAGGTGCGACGCTTCGTCCGCGGCACATTCCTTAGCGACGCCCCCGTCGTGCGGGTTTCCGCGGTGACGGGGGAGGGGCTTCCGGCGCTCACGGAGGCACTCGACGCCATCGCCTCGCGCGCGCAGGGGAAGGACCCGGGGCTTTTCTTTCGGCTTCCCGTCGACCGTTCGTTCTCGATGAAAGGGTTCGGCACGGTGGTGACCGGCACCGTGACCGGGGGAACCGTCCGGTCCGGGGACGAGGTCCAGGTGCTGCCCGGCGGGCCGGTCGCCCGCGTCCGGGGTCTGCAGGTGCACGGGGGAACAGCGAAATCCTCTTCGGCGGGGACGCGTACCGCGGTAAACCTCCAGGGTGTGGAAAAAGAGAGCGTGCCCCGCGGGTCGGTCCTGTGCCACCCGGGGACGCTTTCCCCCACGAAGAAGGTCGACGCGTTCATCGAATACCTCC
>DATHRT010000001.1:0-4368 GCA_035464915.1 Candidatus Limnocylindria bacterium | reverse complement strand
ACATCAGCCTAAAATGTATTTGGATAGCCTGCATGGGCCTCAAACCCCCCGGTTGCATTAGAGTCACGCTGTTTCCCTCAGGTCCGGTCGGGCTCCTCGGTGCTGCTCCTGGAATGTCCGCCGGACTTGACTAACATCGATAACGATGTTGGCGAAGTCCGCCGGATCCAACGCGAAGAGCCTCCGTGCCAGCCGTAACAGGTCGTTGAAGTTGTTCGCCCGTTCCGTTGTTCGCCTCTCCAAGACAGCACCAATGGGGTCCTTGGTCTTCCTGCCGTAATCCACGCGATAGACCGTTACCGCCCGCATCGTTGCCTCCTGTTTCCCCTGCCCTTCAACCGGCAGGTGCAGCTTCTCTCGTGTTTCCAACACCGTAATCCTGCCCGCCAGCCTTCGGTATAGGCGTCTGTCCGAAATGCGAGTCGTCGTTTGTCCTAATTTCGAACCGGTGTTTGTCTTGGGGCAGGAAGGAACGCCGGAGGGTTCGGATCAATCCACCAGCTTGTTCTGGATGGCGTAATGGGTTATTTCCGCGTTGTTCTTCATCCTCTCAACACAATCCACGGGAAACCCCTATTTCACACCGAAAATACCATGTCGGTCTCCCCTAGACAGGGACCGGACATTCGATGGGGGCAGCAGGCGCAAGGCGGTCCACATCGGAATCCAGGGGCAAGGGGACGCTTGAAGGCAGCTCGATCGAGAAAAACCTGGACCCCTCATGAACGTTCAAGTGGGTCTGTTCATTCCTGCGAGATGATATGACCGGCCCGTTTTTACGAAAAAAGGGACTCCGGCGGTAAGCCGAAATCCCATTTATAATTAGCATGGTGCCGAAGGGGGGACTCGAACCCCCACGGGTCTCCTACCACCCCTCAAGAGTTGTGTATCCCCATGTATTGTCAGATGGCTGATATGAGACTTCCTACGACCACCTGGCTTTCACTGCCGGCTACCAGGGTTTCTTGTGCCCGGGGGCAGAGAGTCGGTCCGCTTCCCGATCGTTTCGATCGCCTCGTACAGGGTCGCCTGCAATATGTCTCCCCCACCTCGGGAGTACCCATACCTCGCTGCAAGATCCTTTTCGCTCACACCCTGTTTCCGCTTCTCCTCCCGCAATTCCACGACACGTGTTCAACGTCTTAAGAAGTGGGAATCGGGTTGAGAGGAAGTTAAGGTACATGTCGAGCTTGTCGGGAACGTCGACTCCGGGGGCTTGACAGGACCCACCGGCTCCGGGAAGGTTGCCAAGGGGGCAACCGGAAAGGAGCCTTCGATGCACAAGAACGTGGTCGCACAGATCCGCAAGGCCACCCGCAAGAAATACTCCGCCGAAGAGAAGATCCGGATCGTGCTGGAAGGCCTGCGGGGCGAGATCCCGATCTCGGAGCTTTGCCGCCGGGAGGGGATCGCCCCGACGATGTACTACCGGTGGTCCAAGGTGTTTCTGGATGCGGGGAAGAACGGGCTGACGCGGGAAACGCTTCGGGACGCCACATCCGAGGAGGTCCGGAGCCTGAAGGAGGAGAACGCCTCGCTGAAGAAGGCGCTGGCGGAATCGGTTCTGGAGACGATGAAGTATAAAAAAAGTCTGGGCATGTAGGGCGTCGCCGGTACGTACGAATGAGCGCAGACCGGAAGCTGGAGATTCTACGGATTGTCGAGGTCTCCGGGGGTGGGGTGTCGGAGGCACTGGCCCGTCTGGAGATCTCCCCCTCGACCTATTACCGGTAGCGGCACCGGTTTCGAGCCGGTGGGGTTCAGGGTCTTCATGACCGCAAGCCCCTGCGGGATCGGAACTGGAACCAGCTCCTGCCGGAGGAGCGGGCCAAGATCACCAGCGTGGCCCTGCTGTATCCGGAGTGGTCCAGCCGGGAGATATCTTGTTATGTGGCGGACAGTTACGGATTCACCGTCTCGGAGTCCACGGTGTACCGGCTTCTCCGGCAGGCGGGATGGATCCAGCCGAGAGAACCAAAGACATTCCCCGCCTCCGCGGAGTACCACACCCGGACGAAGCGTCCGAACCAGATATGGCAGACCGATGCCACACACCTGCTGGTGAAACGGTGGGGGGGTACTACCTGATCTCGGTGCTGGACGACTACAGCCGGAAGGTCCTGGCGTGGAGACTCCAGACCTCCCTGGACGCGGATGCTTTCAGCGACGTGGTGGAGCTGGCGTGCGAGGCGACGGGGATGGATCGGGTCCCTGCCGAAGACCGCGCGAAGCTGTTGTCGGACAACGGGGCGGCGCTGATCTCGAGGCCGTTCGGGGAGTCCCTGGAGGCCCGGGGGCTGGGGCACATCCTGTCGTCCCCGGACCATCCCCAGACCCCGGGGAAGATCGAGCGGGATCACCGTTCGTGCAAGGAGCAGGTGAACCTGTTCGTGTGGGAGACGCCGGAGGAGCTGGATCGGGAGGTCGGGCGGTTCATCGCCTTCTACAACGAGCGCCGATATCACGAGGCATTGGGGAACGTGACGCCGGATGACGTATACTTCGGGAGGAGGAAATCGATCCTGGTGCGTCGGGCAAGATTGAAAGAAGAAACACTGGCCTGGCGCAGAGCTGTGAACACGAAACCGCTGGGGCCGGAGGGGGAAACCGTACCTTAATTCAGGGCCCGAAAATTCTCATTCCTTCTGACGACGTACAACTGCGTCGACCTCGGAAGGGGTTTCATTTATTCGCAAGTAGAGTCTTGCGGGGGCCATCCCCTCTCACGGACATTCTGCGGACACGGGAGCGAACCTGTCCCTTGCAACCTTCCTCGCTGAAAGGTACATTTCATCCATCTTCTTCCGTTAACATCACTCACCCATAGACAGTTCTTCATGTTGTGAACCTCCAACCGGGGGGAGGCGATGAAGGCTTCGGCGTTGTCACGATCCGCCGCATCCATCCGAGAACCATCGTTCCGTATGGCATCGCCTCATTTCAACAAGGAGGTTCGCAAGAACCATGCTATACGGAAACGGCCAATATCAACTTATCCCGAAACGGCCAATAACAATTAACAAGGCATCCGTATAATCAACTGTTAGGCGGCAGGGCTACCGGCGATTCCGAGGCGAGGAGGTCCGATGAGCGACGCGAGCAACAGCGATAAGCAAGATAAGGCAGTCTCTGCCGAGGAGGCATTAAGAAAGGAGCGATACGAGCTACTCCAGCGCCTAGAGGACTTGCTGGAAATGCCGATGCTCGTCCTTGCCTTCGTATGGTTGGCGCTATTAATCGTGGAGTTGATCTGGGGCGAGAGCCTATTGTTCGAGATCATTGGCACGATCATTTGGGGCATCTTCATTCTCGATTTCGCGGTTAAGTTCGTTTTGGCCCCGCACAAGGTTTCTTACCTAAAGCAGAATTGGCTGATCGCCCTTTCGGTACTGATACCGCCACTGCGCCTACTCCGTGTCGTCTGGGTGTTTCGACTGCTCCAGCTGGCCCGCGTGGGGCGTGGTTTGCGTTTGTTCCGCGTCGTCAGCTCGCTGAACCGCGGCATGCGTGCGCTCCGCGCGAGCCTGAGTCGGCGGGGTTTCGGCTACGTGATTGCCCTCACGATACTGGTCACGCTCGTCGGCGCGGCCGGAATGTATGCCTTCGAAAGCGGGGCTCCCGGCGGCATGAAGAGCTACGGTGAGGCGCTGTGGTGGACCGCAATGGTGCTCACAACGATGGGCTCGCAGTACTGGCCGCAGACGGTCGAGGGGCGCTTACTGTGCGTCTTCTTGGCGTTGTACGCGTTCGCCGTTTTCGGCTACGTAACGGCGACGCTCGCAACCTTCTTCGTCGGCCGCGACGCGGAGAATGATGACGCCGAGTTGGCGGGGGCCAAACAACTGGCCGCCCTTCGGGAAGAGGTGATCGCCTTACGCGCGGAAATCCACGAACTCCTGCGGCGGATGCCGTAGTTGGCCAGGACCAATTGCTCTGCAATTGTCGCGTCAAGATTCGATGAGTGCACCGAAAGAATCCACGCTTCCTCTCCACCCTCGGTCTTGAGCCGGTGCTTCACACCGAATCCCCACGTCGAGAGAAGCTTGGACTTGCCAACCCTCCACCAGTCGCCAAGCCGCATCAGGTAAACACACCAGGACGATGCAGATGCAGGCGAGAGTTTTACGCTCCACAGGTGGCCGGAGGTACACCAGGTCATTCGATTGCCGGCACGGACGCCGTACATCGTCCCACCGTAAGGACGCGTCGTCGTGCGGACCGGCAATCTGTTAATCGGCATGCAATATTGACCCACTTATAGGGGTAATCAGCGTCGAAAATTGGCCCACCCCAAAAGTCATAAGCAGTTGTGGACACAAGCATATCCCGGTTTATACATGGGTCATTCTTGGACGCCGATGTGGGTCA